>DAOWER010000188.1 GCA_030638405.1 Candidatus Eiseniibacteriota bacterium
AGGCCCGCGGGGACCTGACGGAGCCGCGCTCGACCCCGTTCTCGCTGCGGACGCAACAGAACTGCCCCGCCCGCGTCCATTCCTCCCTATCTTCGCGTCTCTTGCTATGTTATAATGATGATGATAAGCGAAAGCAGCCGGGCAACGGGCAGATGGAGGGTTATGTCAATGAGGCGGCACTCAACTGGACGCACAGCTTTGACCGCAGCGGCACTCGCGGTGACGCTGCTCATTCTGGTACCGACCGCCGGCCTGCAGGCGAGATCGCTGGCCGAGGAGCTGGAGGGCGACAGCTACCTGCCCATCGGGCTGACGGCGGAAGAGATGGAGATGCTGGACCGGATCGGCGAGCGGCACCGCGCCACGGACCCCGCGGTGGGCCCCATCCGGAACCCGGGCGAGTTCGGGCCGATGACCGGGGTCATCGTGCGCTACCCGTTCGGCAACCCCACCAACCTGCTGGTGGAGTACGCCGAGGACGTCATGCTCTGGGTCATCGTGGAGAACGCGTCCGCGCAGTCGAGCGCATCCAGCATTCTCACGAGCGGCGGCTGCAACATGTCCCACGTCGATTGGATCTTCGCCCCGACGAACAGTATCTGGACGCGGGACTACGGACCATGGTTCATCATTGACGGCGACGGCGATCAGGGCATCGTCGACCACATCTACAACCGCCCGAGGCCGCAGGACGACCTCATCCCGGGCGTCATCGGTTCCGACTGGGGCATCCCAGTCTACGGCATGGACCTGGAGACGGCCGGCGGCAACTACATGTCCGACGGCCGCGGAATCGCTATGTCGACGCGTCTGACGCTCGACGAGAACCCGAGCCTCACGACCGCTGAGATCGACTCGATGCTGAGCGCGTATCTTGGGATCGAGCAGTACCACCCTCTCCCGTACATCGAATCGGGCGGCATCCACCACATCGACTGCTGGGCCAAGTTCCTGGGCCCGGAGAAGATACTGCTTAAGGAGGTGCCGTCGGGACATTCTTCCTACGCGGCGCTCGAGAGCAACTACGCCTATCTCTCCTCCATCACGAACAGCTACGGGCGTCCCTACGAGATCGTGCGCATCTACACACCGAACAACGAGCCGTACACGAACTCCATAGTCATCAACGACAAGGTCTTCGTGCCGCAGTACGGGACCGCGTGGGACGACGACGCGCTGCAGACCTATCGTGATGCGATGCCGGGCTACGAGGTGCTGGGCTACACGGGCCCGTGGCTCTCGGACGACGCCATCCACTGCCGGGCGATGGGCGTGACAGACCGCTACATGCTCTACATCGACCATGCTCCCCTTCCTGACAGCCCGAGCCCCATCGACGACTACCGGGTCGAGGCCGACATCATCGATCACAGCGGGACCGGGCTGATCCCCGACTCGCTCATCGTCTACTGGGAGACCGACAGCGCTCCCGGATTCTCGCCCATCGTGATGACCGAGATCACAAGGGCCGGCAGCTACTACGCTGACATACCGACACAGAGCGTGGGCACCGTGGTCTCCTACTACATCCACGCGGCCGACAACTCGGGCCGGAGCGAGTCGCACCCGTATGTCGCGCCGGGGGACGCGCACTCGTTCGAGGTCGTCGTGGACACCGAACCGCCGTCCATCGTCCACACGCCCCTCACGGACATCACCGCCGGGCAGTGGCCGCCGACGGCTTCGGCCGACGTCACCGACAACACCGTTGTCAGCTCTGTCACACTGGAGTCCTGGATCAACGGCTCGCCGCAGCCCGACATCTCGATGACGCGCGTGGGGACGAGCGGCACGTTCGAGGGCACGTTCCCCGGCACGGCCGTTGCAGGTGATGCGATAGCGTACAGGATCGTCGCCGAGGACGGGGCGTTCCCGGCGAACGTGTCGTACGAACCCGCGTCCGGGACTCACGCGTTCGATGTGCTCGACGCGATCGCCTGCGTCATCTGGGAGCCGGACCCCTCGCCTTCGTCCGGCGCGGTGATCGGGGCACTCCTCGACGCGAAAGACATCAGCTACGACTACACGACGGACATGCCGAGCTTCACGGAATACTCCGCGGCCTTCATCTGCCTCGGCGTCTACTCGCAGAACTACTCGCTCTCCACGGCGCAGGCCAACGCGCTCGTCGGCTACCTCGACGGCGGCGGCAACGCCTACATGGAGGGCGGGGACTGCTGGGCCTACGACTCGGCGAGGAGCATCTACAACCCCTACTTCGGCATCAACGGAACGCAGGACGGAAGCGGTGACCTCTACACGGTGCTGGGTATGGACGGGACGATGTGCGAGGGCATGAGCTTCGCGTACGCAGGGCCCAACAGCTACATCGACCACATCGAGCCCCTGACTGGGGCCACGAAGATACTCAAGAACTCGGGCGACCAGGCCGGCTGCGGCGTGTCCAACGAGAGCCGCGCGCACAGGACCGTCGGATTCTCGTTCGAGTTCGGCGGGCTGACCGATGGCGCTTCGCCGTCGACCAAGGACGAACTCCTGACGGAGATACTCGGATTCTTCGGGCTGACAGGCACGGGAGTCGATGACGGCCAGGGTGTGTTTGTGTTCAGGCTCGAGCAGAACCGCCCGAACCCCTTCAACCCGGTGACCACGCTGGCGTTCGAACTGCCGGCCGCCGGGGCCGTCGAGCTTGTCGTCTACAACGCGGCCGGGAGGCGCGTCGCGACGCTCATCGACGGGCACGCCGAGGCCGGAAGGCGGAGCGTGACGTGGGACGGCGTCGATGAAGCGGGCCGGCCCGTGGCGAGCGGCGTCTACTTCTTCCGGCTGACGCACGACGGAGAGACGGTGTCGAGAAAGGGCGTGCTCCTGAAGTAGTGGTACACTCTCCGGTGACCGGAGCAGAGAACACCACCCGGAGCGAATCCGCAATGGTGTCGACTCGAAGACGGGCAGCAGGAACACGCGTGGGCGCGGCGCTCGTCGCCGCGTTCGCGTTTGTGGTGCTCGCGACCACGTGCCGCGCGGCCCCGGTGCGCGTGGAGTTTCGCTTCCAGCACGAGACCGCCTCGATCGCGAACCTGGCTGGCAGCTTCAACGGCTGGTGCGACGCCTTCAACGGTCAGATCAACACGAGCATCGACCCCATGGACGGTCCGGACGCCGAGGGCTGGTGGACGCTCGAGAAACTGCTCGAGCCGGGGTACTACCAGTACAAGTTCGTGGCCGACGGCAACCAGTGGTTCACCGACCCTCTGAATCCACGCATCGACTACGACAACAACTGGAACTCGATCCTCGACGTCTACGACCCGCTGGTCTACTACGTCCTCCCGAAGGACGGCACGCTGACCGGCGCTCCGCGACCGGAGATCACGGCGAACCTCGCCAAGTCCGACGGCGCGACGTTCGACCTGGCGGAGCTTCGGATCTTCGTCGACGAGGTGCTCGAAGCATCCGGGCCCTCGTACTACGACGGCGCCACAGGGCGCGTGAGCTACACGCCCGACCACGACCTGGCCAATGGCACGCACAAGGCGAAGATCCGCATCGAGCTCACGACCGGCGCGAGCCACGCGGACTCGACCTCGTTCGATGTATTCGCGGACACCGTGCCGCCCGTGATAGAGCACACTCCCCCGCCGGGCGCGTCGGCCAACGCCGAACTCCACATCCAGTGCACGATCATTGAGGACGTCGGTATCGAGGCCGCGGCGCTTCTCTTCAGGAACGAGGGCGACACCGGCTTCAGCGAGGTCCCGATGTACGGGGGGCTGGACGACGAGTGGGCGGCAACCGTCCCCGCAGGCTTCACCGTGGCCGGGCTCGACCTCGAGTACTACATCGAGGCAAGCGATCTCACGACGACCTCGCGGTCCCCGGAAACAGGGGTCCACGCCGTCCCCGTGATCGCTGACGACACGTCGCCGGTGATCTATCAGGCGTTCTGCTCACCCTCGACGTTCGACCCGAGCGGCGTCGACGACGAATCGCGGCTGTCGTTCCGGCTATCCGAGCCCGCGTTCATGACGGTCGAGGTCAGGTCCGCCGGCGGGACTCACGTCCGGACACTCCTGGACGGAGAGGCACGCGGGGCCGGCTACAGCCAGGTCGTGTGGGACGGTGGAGTAGACGTCGGCGGGCAGGTCGTCGACGGAGACTTCCGCTTCCACGTGAACGCCGTCGACGGCGCGAGCCTGCCCGCCGACGAGGTGACAGTCGATGTCACGGCCGACAGCAATTCCGCGCCCGGTCCCATCAACGTCGTGCTGCTCTTCCACGCGAACCAGAACCTGAACTACCAAGGCGACACGGCGAACGATGTCTGCTTCAACGGACTGCTGAAGGTGCTGCGAAGGCACCCGGACTCGAAGTTCATGCTCCACTTCTCCGGTACGCTGTTGCATGACCTCGGATGGTTCAACTACAGGAACAGCCCATCGACCATCGACATTCTGCGCGCGGGTGCTGCCGACGGGCAGTTCGAGATCGTGGGCAGCACCTACGCCCAGAACATCCCTTACTCGACACACATGTGGGACAACAACCACCAGGTAGAGATCCAGCGCGAGGTTATCGAGACGATGGTTGGGGCATCACCGGTGAGCTTCTGGAACGCGGAACGATGCTGGACACAACCGCTCGTGCCACTTCTGGCAGACAACGGGTACACGTCGACGTGGGTCGAGCAGCAGATACTCTACGACAGCGGCACAACGGCTCCTGAGATGGCCGTCCGGACAACGCGCCTCGGCGGCGACGAGGTCATCGTCTTCAACGACGACTGGGAGATGCACGACCTCAACTGGGCGATAGACAGCGGCAACTCCGGCGGGATCATCGACTATCTGTACTGGCTGCGCTCACAAGACACGTACCGCGATTGGGTCGTCTGCTACTGCGAGGACGCTGAGGCGACGGGGCTCTGGGACTACGAGGGCGGCGGCGATCCTCAAGATGACTGGGACAATCTCGACCAGGTGCTGACCGACATGGAGGCGACCGGTTGGATCAGGCTCACGACGATGAGCGAGTACCTCGAGACCCACTACCCCACGGAGGACCTCACGCCAATAGTCGACGGGCAGGGCAACTGGATGGTGGGACCGTCGCAAGCGGCTGGATACGCGGATTGGTTCGACTTCAACGAGAACGCGCCGTACCTCAACAAGTACCGCAGCTTCTTCGACACGCTGAGGACGCGCATTCAGGAGGTCGAGGCCCGGACGACGCCGGGCACGCCCGCCGCGGACCTCGTCAAGCACGCCATCTGGAACCTCGTGGCACACCAGTTCGAGTTCGGGTGCATCGGCTGCGGGTGGTGGGGCAACCAGGACTGGCACAAGGCGGAGACGCTGGAGGGCGCCCTCCTCGCGGCCGAGGCGGCGCTCGCGCAGCGGGCGGACACCGAGATAGTCAACCAGGACACGAACAGCGACGGCGTTCTGGACTGGACCATAGCGACACCTTCCGACTTCTACATCGTCTCGGAGACCGGCGGCAGGCTTCTCAGGTGGTTCAGCCTGTTCGAAGGCGAGGAGATGCTCGGCAACGAGATCTTCATGTGGAACTACTACTACGAGGGCTGGGACGCCTGGTACGGAGGCAGCGGGCACAACGACGACGAGCACTACACACACGACTTCGTCTGGAACGCCTGGAACTACGCACCCTCGGCTGCCCCGTTCACGCGGAGCTACGCGATTCGCAAGCACGCCCTCAACGACTTCCTGTCCATCGACGGCGGGAACGACGAGGTCATCCTGGACGCCGACTACGCGGCGGAGGTCCGGAGCGACACGCTACGCCTCACCCACTCGCTCCCCGGACTCGACGTGACGAAGAACTACATCGCGCGCAACACCATGCTCTCGGTCGTCTACGAGTTCACGAAGACCGGCGGCGGAACGGACAGCTATGAACTCACGTTAGAGAACGAACTCAGCCCCTCGCTGCTGGAAGTGATGAACGGAGGCAGGGGAACGCTCGTCTACTGGGACGGCGCCGGCACAAGTTCAGTGGTCACCCCAACGACCGTCGGGGTGATGAACCTCGCGACCGAGCGCCAGGTGGTCTTCGGCTTCTCCGAGACCCCCTCGGCATTGTCCGGACGCGAGACGGTGCACGGCCTGACGTTCGACCCGGCTTTCGAGTTCACGCTGAGCAGCGGCCAGACGAAGACCATCGAGGTGACGCTGGGCGCGACAGCGACATCGGTTGAGCCGGGCGACGAAGAGACGTACGGGCTCAGGCTCAGACAGAACCGCCCCAATCCGTTCAATCCCCTGACGACCATCGAATTCGAGACCCCCTCGGACGGCCCTGTTCTGTTGTCGGTGCACAACGCCGCGGGCAAGAGAGTCGCGACCATCGTTGACAGGGACATGGACGCCGGAGACCACACCGAGACGTGGCACGGCGTCAGCGACGGCGGCGAGCCGGTCGCAAGCGGGGTGTACTTCTTCCGACTGGCGCACGGCGGCGTGAGCACGACGACGAAGGGTGTCCTCCTCAGGTAGCCCCCCGGAGAACCATCACATGATGCGCTCAGCAGCTGTGATAGCGGCCACTCTGGCGCTCCTCTGCGCGACGGCACCTGCACCCGCCGACGATCGCTACGACAACACGTTCATGAAGGACTTCATCATGGACGCGCCGTGGAGGGTGACCGACGCGACCACCGCGATCCCCCTGACCATCATCCTCAAGGACTGCGACACCGACGACATCCGAGAGCTGCACTGGATACGGTGCTGGGACGTGACGTCGGGAGAGACGATGCTCTGGAGCCACGACTTCGGCGACGAGCAGATAGGCGACGATGCCCACGAGTCCAACTACTGGACATACATAACGACCGTCACGGAAGGCCACCCGTCGCTCCCGAACGGCACGCCGCTGACACCGGCGAGCCTGGGATACGGTTCCGGTGACGACATCAGCCTCAGGATCAGCATCTACTACCGGGACGACTGGTTCAACTACACGGAGACGCGGTACCTGCGGGTGCGCGTCGGGCACGGCGCCTACCCGTGGCCCGAGGGGTGGTACGGCGGAGACACGCATTGCCACACGATGTACACAAACAACATCGCGGAGTTCGGCGCGCCGCTGCCGGCGGTCGCGATGACCGCGGAGGCAATGGGACTCCACTGGCTGACGACGACCGACCACTCGTGCGACTTGGACGAGACGGGCGACGGTTTGTTCTCCTACGCCACGACTCACTGGGAGTACACGATCCAGGACGAATCCGGAACCCAGACGGTCTACCGGGACAACACCGCCTTCGGGTCCGCCTGGAACGCGCTCGGGGACGATGTCGCACAGTTCGATTCTCCGAGCCTCAGGCTGTACCGCGCGGTGGAACTCAACTCCTCGTCAGTCGACGCGGACTCCTACGAGAAGACGCTGCACGGCCTCTTCTACAACGATGCCTACATCTCCTCACCCCTGAGCGGGGCGATCGGCGAGCGCCCGGTGACCCCGACGCTGCCCTCTGCTCTCTCCCAACTGTCGGGCGGCGGGTTCGCGTACGCGGCGCATCCCCTGTCGGACATGAGCGCGGAGTGGGGCGGTATCGACTGGACCGTGAACGGCGCGGCGTGGGGCGACGAGGACATCGCCACGGCCCTCGGTCACGAGGTCTTCCGCGGGCTCGAGGCGTTCAACACGCGCGCGACGCGCTACTCGTCCGACCAGAACAACCCGTGGGCCGACTTCGACGCAGGAGTCCAGCCGGACAACCCCCACCCGGAGGAGCTGCTCCAGGGAATCGCTCTGTGGGACGGCTGCCTGGGGGCCAACCTCGACCCCGTCCGCAAGGTCTTCTTCGCTGGTGGAAGCGACGCCCACGGCGACTTCAACTACGGCGCGTACTTGAGCGTGGACAACTACGCCACCGACAACGCGATCGGGAAGGTGCAGACGGTCGTCTTCGTGCCCGACGGCGGGAACAGCGCAGGCCATCGCTACGGACCGGGGAACCTCCCACCGATGTCCGAGATCCTGTCCGCCTACCGGGCCGGGCGATCGGTCGTGACTGACGGGCCTTTCGTCGAGATCGGCGTAGACAAGAACGGCGATGGGGACTTCGACGATCCGGACGACCTCACGGTAGGTGACGACGCGAGCGGTCCGTCTGCCGCCAGTCTGCCCATGACGGTCCGTTGGGCGTCGAGCCCGGACTTCGGTCCCGTCACGACAGCCCGTCTCATCGTCGGGGACGAGGTGGGGACCTCGACCGTACTGTCGCTGGATCCGAGCGCGACCGGTGAGGAATGGTCCGGCGAGAGAGTCGTGGAGCTGGGGCTGTATGGCTTCGCGGGGGCGCGCTACTTCCGGGCCGAGTGCACGACCGACCGCGGCGACGACGTGTTTCGTGCGTACACCAATCCCATCTGGGTGACGTTCGACGAAACATCGGTGGCAGAGGGCGAGGCCGGAAGCACGCGTCTCAGCCTGGTGATCCCGCGGAACCCCTTCGCGGGAAGCACGTCCGTGGAGTTCGCCGTACCTGGCGGTGGTGAGGCGACCGTGACTGTTCACGACGTGTCAGGCCGGTTGGTGAAGATGCTCCACCACGGACAGGTTTCGGCGGCGCCTGAGATGGTGCGGTGGAACGGGACCGACGTGAGCGGACACACCGTGGCGTCCGGCGTCTATCTGTTCAGACTGCGGTCGAGGGGTGGTGTCGCGGTGACGAAGGGTGTTCTCCTTCAATAGGTGTTGGGGGTTGGTCCGGCTTCCCCCAGCGCGCAGTTCAGGCGCGGCGAACGGCGCGCCGTGTGTCTGAGCACGGGGGGAAGACCGGACCAGCCCCAGAGAAGCACTATGGAAGAAGGGCCCGGGCGTCCACCCGGGCCCTTCTCACGCGCTCAGGTCACGCCCGACGTTCGGGCGCATCCGTCGTCGCTCGGTTACTTCAGCAACACCATCTTGGCCGTGTCGTCGAAACCCTCCGCCTCCATCCGGCAGAAGTAGACACCGCTTCCAACCGCGACGCCGCGGTTGTCTCGACCGTCCCACACGGCCACGTGGTAGCCCGGACCGACCTCACCGTCAACAAGCGTGCGAACGAGACGGCCCGCAACGTTGTAGACCGCAAGACGCACATG
>DAOWER010000252.1 GCA_030638405.1 Candidatus Eiseniibacteriota bacterium
GAGTCCGCTCAGCGTGGCGCCCGGAAGGATCCCCGAACCGTAGCGGGTCCAGCACGCCGATGACGTCGGCGCCCATGCAGTAGACGTCGCGGACGATGCCTCCGATGCCGGTGGCGGCGCCCTCGTTGGGAACAACCTGTGAGGGGTGATTGTGGCTCTCGTGCGCGAGGGTGATGCAGTAGCTCTTTCCGTCGACCTCACAGAAGCGCACGACCCCGGCATCCTCGCCGGGACCGAGCACGACGTTCGATGCTTCCGTGGGAAGATACTCCTTGAGCACCTCGCGCGAACTCTTGTAGGAGCAGTGCTCGCTCCACATCGTGTTGAAGATGTTGGCCTCTACGACCGTTGGGTCTCGACCCAGCAGTTCGGCGATCTGCCTAGCCTCGTCCAGCGTGAAGGACAGTCCGGCCGCATCCAGCGCCTGTCGGAGCCCGTCGTCTCCCACTCCCTCGATCTCGACGGTGCGTGCCGCGCGGGCCGCGGTGTGGGTCAATGCGGGACCTCCTCGAGCCGTACGTCGAAGTCGTGGCTCTCTCCGCCGCGGAGGACGGATACAGTGATGACGTCCCCCACTCTCGACCCGAAGATGGCGCGGCGCGCCTGCCGCACGCTCTCCACCTCATCACCGTTGACGGCGGTCACGATGTCCCCGTACCGGATGCCCGCACGCTCAGCCGGGCTGTCGGGTTCCAGAAACGAGGCCAGGACACCCCGCACGGCGGGAAGCCCGAGGTTCTGCGCCAGGGCCGGGTTCAGGTCCTGGACGCGCATACCTACCCAAACGTCCCGGACGCGCCCGAACTCGATGAGCTCGTTGATGATAAGCCTCGCGACGTTGACCGGTATAGCGAAGCCGACGCCCTGCGACCCGCCGCTCATGCTGAAAATGAAGGAGTTGATGCCGATGACGTCGCCGACCGAGTTGACCAGCGGGCCACCGGAGTTGCCCGGATTGATCGAGGCGTCGGTCTGTATCATGTCCTTGTAGATGGCGTCGGACTCGCCGTCCGCCAGGACGTCTCTGTGCAGCGCGCTGATGACGCCCGCAGTGACGGTGGGGTGCGGGTCGTTGAGGAAGTGCCCGAACGGGTTCCCTATAGCGACGACCCACTCGCCGATCATGAGGTCGTCCGAGTCCCCGAGCACCGCCACGGGAAGGTCCTCGGCCTCGACCTTCAGGACCGCGAGGTCGAACCTGGAATCGCCGCCCAGCACACGCGCCTGGTACTCGCGCCCGTCCGTCAGCGTCACCCTGACGTCGCCCGCTCCGCCCACCACGTGCTCGTTCGTCAGGATGTACCCGTCACCGTCGACGATGACGCCCGATCCGAACGACTGGTAGGGCTCGCGGTAGACCCGGTCCGGGAAGTGTCCCCTGAAGAACTGCTCGAAGAAGTCGTCGCGCATCGGGTCCGCCCGAACCACGCGCGTCCTCACGGCGCTGATGGACACGGTCGCCGGCCCCACGCTGTCGGCCGCCCTCACGAGGGCGGTCTGCCGCGACAGCCCCACGGCCCCTTCCCCCTCGTCGCCGTAGACCAGCATACCCGACTGTCCCGCGACGACGCGGGACACCTGCTCCGACTGCTCTCTTAGAGCCTTCACCGTGACTAGAAGCCCCACGGAGACGCCCGCGATGACGAAGAGAAGCGAGAGGATTACGTATCGTGCGACCTTCGAGTCCAGAGTCCGCCTCCTAGCGGTTCTTCACCTTCTCCCAGTCCGCGAGGAACGAGTCGATGCCCCTGTCCGTGAACGGGTGCTTGAAGAGCTTATCGAACACGCTGAACGGCAGCGTGATGATATCCGCGCCCGCCAGCGCTGACTCGACCACGTGCTGCGGATGCCGCGCGCTCGCTACGATGACCTCGGTCTCGAACGCGTAGTTCTCGTACATGTCCATTATCTCACGGACGACGTCCATGCCCGTCTGCCCGGCGTCGTCCAGACGTCCGATGAACGGGCTGACGAACGTCGCGCCGGCCTTGGCCGCGAGCAGAGCCTGGTTGGACGAGAAGATCAACGTGCA
This sequence comes from Candidatus Eiseniibacteriota bacterium, assembly GCA_030638405.1. Taxonomy (GTDB): domain Bacteria; phylum Joyebacterota; class Joyebacteria; order Joyebacterales; family Joyebacteraceae; genus JALGZG01. Next base: position 2,033 of record DAOWER010000252.1, read on the forward strand.
GTTCGTGCGGATACCGAGCTCACTGAGCTCCTTCAGCGCCTTGACGCCCTCGCGGGTCATCGGGATCTTGATGACGACGTTCTCGTGGATCTGGACGAGCTTCTTCGCTTCCTCGACCATTCCGGCGCAATCGAGGCTCACGACCTCCGCGCTCACCGGGCCGTCCACGATCTCACAGATCTGACGGACGATATCCTCGAACTCGCCCTCTTCACGAGAGATGAGCGTCGGGTTCGTCGTGACGCCGTCCACCACCCCCAGCGATGCCGCCTCGCGAATGTGCTCGATGTTCGCCGTGTCCAGGAATATCTTCAAGCTTGCCTCCTAGTCGTATCGGACCTCTTCCAGGTAGAGCCCGTGCGGCGGTGCGGTCGGTCCGGCCGCGCCCCGATCTCGGGCCGCAAGTATCGTCTCGAATTCGCTCGGAGCCATCTTCCCGCGCCCCACCTCCACCAGGGTGCCCACGATCGACCTGACCATGCCCCTGAGGAACCGGTTGGCCACGATGCGCAGGATGACCATACCTCCGAAATCGACCTCACATTCTAGCGAAATCTCAGCCACACGGCAACGGTGATGGTCCGGCTCGCTCCCCACGAGGCAGAACGAGGAGAAATCATGCTCTCCCACGAGAGCCGTCAGAGCGTCCCGCATGGCCGCCTCGGCAAGCGGGGCGCTCACGAACCAGCGGTTCCGCCGCCATACTGGGCTCTCCGAGCCTCCGATGAGGTAGAAGTAGGACCGCGACACCGCGTCGAACCTGGCGTGGAATGACCCCGGTGCGTCCTCCGCCGTGACGACCCGCACGTCACGCGGCAGCCGGGCGTTCAGGGCGTGCCCGATCCGCTCGGCGGGCAGAGTGAGCGAGGTCGTTATGCTCGCGACCTGCCCCAGAGCGTGCACACCGGCGTCGGTGCGCCCCGCCCCCGTCGCTCGCGCGGCCTCTCCCGCGAGGTCGGACAGGGCGTCCTCGAGCACGCCCTGCACCGTGCGTACCTCGGGCTGGACCTGCCAACCCGAGAAGTCGGTCCCGTCGTACTCTAGAGTAAGTTTGAGATTGCGATCGTGCATGCGACGAGAAGCCCCACGACAAGGAAGCCGACGGCGTCGTTTCCGCCCAGCGTCAGTTCGACGTACTTCGTTCGTCCGACCGCGCCCCTGTAGCAGCGCGCGTCCATGGCGAGCGCGAGATCGTCGGCGCGCCTGAAGGCGCTCGCGAAGAGCGGCACCAGGATCGGCACGGCGCTCCGCGCGCGGGCCACGAGGCCGCCCTCGAAGCTCGCCCCGCGGCCCATCTGAGCCTTGATGATCCGGCCCGCCTCGTCCAGCAGCGTGGGCACGAACCTGAGCGCGATGACCGAGACCATCGCCAGCTCGTGGACGGGCAGTCCCAGCCTCTCGAACGGCCCCAGCAGCCGTTCGATGCCGTCACCGAGGTCGACGGGAGACGTCGTCGCGGTCAGCACCGTGGCCACCGAGACCATCAGCCCCACGCGCCACGCGAACAAGGCGCCCACGAGAAGCCCCTCACGCGTGAGCCACGGCAGGAATGCCACGAGCGGCGTGCCGCGCGTTAGCAACCCGTGCATGACGAAGACGATGATGAGAAGCCACTTGAGGGACGCGAGGTTCCTCCACAGGAACCCGGCGCTCAGCCTAGATAGAAACACGAGCGTGATGAGCGCGACCGTCAGGAACGCATAGGCCGCCGCGCTCTCGGTGAGGAGCACGGCCACCAGGAGCGCCATCGCCCCGGTCATCTTGACCCGCGGGTCCAGTCTGTGAACGGGCGAGCCGGTCGGGTAGTACCGTCCCAGCGTCAGGTCAGTCAGGAAGCTCATCGATCAGAAGCTCCGCTATCTGCACGGCGTTCAGCGCCGCGCCCTTCCTCAGGTTGTCCGCCACCACCCACATCCACAGGCCGTTCCTGACGGACTCGTCCCTGCGAATCCGCCCGACCCACACGTCGTCCGTGTCGCTCGTGTCCACCTGCGTCGGGTACGCCAGCGACGCGGGGTCGTCGAGAACACGCACGCCGGGCGCCGCGGAGAGTATCACGCGCGCCTCGTCGGGATCGAGAGGACGCTCCGTCTCCACGTTCAGCGCGACCGCGTGCGAGCGGAAGACCGGCACGCGGACGCACGTCACGGCCATACCGAGGTCCGGGATCCCCAGTATCTTCCGGGTCTCGTCGACTACCTTGCGCTCCTCCCGCGTGTGCCCTTCTTCGTCGAAGTCGTCGATGTGCGGGAGGCAGTTGAACGCTATCTGTGTCGGATAGACCTCGGAGACGGCCGGCTCGCCGTCGAGCACGGCGCGCGACTGGTCCGCGAGTTCCTCGATCGCGGCAAGGCCTGTCCCGGAAACTGACTGATAGGTCGAGGCGACAACCCGGACCAGGCCCGCCTCCCTGCGCACGGCCTCGAGCGGCAGCACCATCTGGATGGTCGAGCAGTTCGGGTTCGCGATGACACCGCCGTGTCCGGCCATCGCCCGCGGGTTGACCTCCGGCACGACGAGCGGCACGCCCGGGTCCATCCTGAACGCGCGGCTGTTGTCGACAGCGACCGCCCCGGCCGCCACGGCGACGGGCACGAACTCACGTGAGACCGACGCGCCCGTGGCGAAGAGCACGATGTCGAGGTCGGCCAGATTCTCCTCCGTCAGCGGCAGGACCGGTGCGTCCGCGCCCGCGAATGCGACCGTCCGGGAATCGAACCGCCCCGACGCCATGGCAGCAAGTCTCTCGATCGGGAACGACCGCTCCTCAAGCACTCGCAGCATCTCGAGACCCACGGCCCCGGTCGCTCCCGCGACGCCTACCCGTTTCTTCATCCCCTATATCTCCTCGACCGATCTCTCGGGCAACCACCCCTCGAGGTCAGTTCCCTCCACAGAAACGCGCGCCCAATCGTCCCGCGCCTCGCGCAGTCTGATCTTCGTTCCCTCGTGCAGCCTGAACTCCAGCACGAACTCATCGCCGGGCCCCGTTCGCACCGGCACGTCAGCGGCGACTATGACCGCCTCTCTGATCATCCCGGTCCGATGGATCCGATAGCCAAGGAGCCCACCCGTCAGGACAAGCAGGATGGCCACGACCACGATGGCGCGCAGGAGCCACGGCTGGAACGCGCCTCTGAGGATCCCGGCGACGGCGCATCCGACCGCAAGGAAGTAGAGGAAGCTGACCAGCACCGCCAGTCGCCCGGCGTCCGCCCCCCTGAAGAAGCGGTCGAGAGCATCCGACAAGGCGCCCCCGACGCGCACCTGCCGGTCGGCCAGCTGTTCCCTGACGAACTCCAGGTTCGCGGCCGCGTCCTCGTGTGAGCCGTCGAGCCTGAGCGCGCGCTCGTAGCCGAGCACCGCCTGCGCGATGTCGCCTGCCATGTAGCGCGCGTTCGCCAGGTTATAGTATACATCCGCGTTGTGGAAGCCCCCGGCCAGTATCGCCTCGTACACCTCCGCGGCCGCGCCGTGGCTCCCCTCGGCGTAGAGTCCGTTGGCCTCGCGGAAGAGCCTCGCCGCCTGCTCCTGACCGACGTCGGGGAGCTGCCGGCCCAGAAGATCCTGTCCGCCCGCATCGAGGGCCGCGGCCGCGCACACGGCGGCAGCGAGCACCGCGAGGACGGCGAGCCAGACAGCGCCCAGGTCCCCTCTGACGCGCGCGGTCCCCCGGCGTCGCGTCCGGCCCGCTTCACGCGCTACCGTCCGACGTTTCATCGCCTGCGCCTCTTCGCCGACAGCCGCTCCAGCTCTCTCAGACACTCCTCGGCCTCCCGAAGCAAACCCTCGCTCTCCACCGTCCCTGAGTCACCGGCGAAGCGTCCAAGATCGCAGTGGCTCAGGAGGCTCTTCACCCTCTCGATCGTCGACTCGTCCGCGCCCACGGACCTGAGAAGACCGGCCAGCTCGGGCAGCGTCATGCCGCGCGCGCCAACCTTCAGGCGGTCACCGATGAAATCCACGACCGCCCTCGATACGGAAGAACACACCGCACCCGCATCGCCTGCCGCGAGCCCCTTTCGAGCCGCCGCCAGCTCGCGCCTTGCCCGCGCCGGCGCTCGGACGAACCGCTCGAGGCCCTCCTCACCGGCGAACCTGTCACGCCTTCTGCGGACGCCCACGGCGGCTGCAAGAGCCGCGAGCGGTATCAGCTGAAGCAGCAGGTAGGCCGGGCGCGCGTGCACCGGTGCTCCGGCCGCGCGTATCGTCGCAGGCTCGTGGATGTACCGAATGTCCCGCCCGAGCCGCGCGATCGCGGCGCGCGCGGGAAGCTCGGGGCCGGCGTTGCTCTCCTCAGCGGGAAGAACGGCGAGCGAGAGGTCGGGTGACGCGACCGTGCGATACGTCTCCCGGCCGGGGTCAAAGAAGGACAGGCTGATAGAGGGGATGTTCTTGGGCCCGGCGGTCAGCGGCACCAGGACGTACTCGTAGGTCTTCCGTCCGGACACAACGCCGTTGTTCGTGCTCGTGTCCGTCGACGTGCCGGACTCGTAGATCCTGAACTCCGGCAGGTCGGGCAGCTCCGGGTCGGGAATCGTCCGTACGTTGCCGTTTCCGGCGACCGACATCGTAAGCGTGACCGGCTTCCACTGGTCGACCGTCCCGCTCTCGAGCGTCGCCGCGAAGCTGTAGTCGCCCACCGCCCCTGCGAACTCCGCCGGCCTGCCCTCCGAGGGGACCTGGACCACCTCTATCTCGATGGGTTCGGTGGACAGCGTCCTGACCGGCCCTCCTCGGGAGAAGAACGTGACGGGCGCGGTCCTCTCGCGGTACGACAGCGAGGCCGGACCCACCGTCGCGGTGCCGGCAGATGTTCCGAAGACCGCCGTCTTGATCTCTATGACCACATACCGGATGCCGTCGACGGTCTCGTAGTACTCCTCGTGGTCCGGGATGTCGACGACCCAGAATCCCGTGAGTTCCGGCGCCTGGTAGCGCGGCTGCTCCCACAGTTCGACCGCCCGGTAGAACTTGAAGGAGAGTGTCACCTGCTCCCCGACGTAGGCCCGCTTCCTGTCGACCGACGTTGTGATGAAGACGTCATTCCCGGCCGATTCCACGCCCGACGAGGGGCGCTCCTCGCGTCGGGACGGAGTCCGGGGAGCCTCCCCCTCGACGATCTCGATCTCGATGGGCTCGGTCGAGTAGACGTCGCCCCCGAACTCCACCTCAGCCGAGCCTATCGTGAAGGAGCCCGCCCTCTTCGGGATGAGCCTGTAGGTCCACGTGCGCGAGCTGCTCATCGCGCCGCTCCCCCAGCTCATGTTGGTGGAGGAACCGGCCGAGTAGACGGAGAAGTCGGCGTCCAGCGGCGGGAGCTTCGGCGTTCCCACCTGCCTCATCGTCCCCTGGACCTCGATGGTCAACGTCACCTGGTCGTTCAGGGACGCAATCGTCCTGTCCACGCGGGCCCTGACCGTCAGGTCGTCGGCGCGCGCGGAACCGGCACCCAAGAGCATGACGATGAGAACTGTCAGCGCGATGGCCCTACCAGTCCTTGTCAACTTTCTCCCTCTTCCCTGCCCTGGCCGCCCGGAGCTTGGCCTGAAGTTCTTCCTCGGCGTCCTCTATGGCATCGAGCAGTCGCTCGGCCTCCTCCTGCGACATGGTCTGCTGCTCCTCCTGGCCCTGCTGGTCCTGATCCCCCTGGTCCTCCTGCTCCTCCTGCTCCTCACCCTGCTGCTCCTGCTCGTCCTGGTCCTGCTGGTCCTGCTGATCCTGATTCTCCTGCTGCTCGTCCTGGTTCTCCTGGTCCTGCTGGTCCTGGTCTTCCTGGTTCTGCTGCTCGTCCTGGTCCTGCTGCTCCTGCTCGTCCTGGTTCTGCTGCTGTTGTTCGAGCAGTTCGAGCGCCACCTCGAGGTTGTGCTTCGCGTCCTGGTCGTCCGGATCGAGCTTGAGCGCGCCCTTGAAGGCCTCGACCGCGGTGTCTATCTGACCCGCCTGCAGGAACGCGTTCCCGGCATTGTAGAGCGCGGCCGACGACATCGCCACGTCGTCGGACAACGCAGCGTTCCCGTACTCCCTGATCGCGTCGGGCAGCTCGCCCTTTCTGAAGAGCGCGTTGCCCGCGTTGAACGCGAGTGCTGCGAGTTCGGGCGCGAGCACCTGCGCCCCCCGGTACTCGGTGAGCGCCTCGTCGAACCGCCCGTCCCGGTAGAACCTGTTCCCCTTGCGGTTCCGCCCCTCGGGCGAGTCGCCGAATCCGACCAGAAGCGGATAGAGCGCGACCAGCATCACGAGCACCACCGCACGGGCCGACCGTGCCCTTCCCGCGCGCCGAACCACGGCGCTCACGGAACTCCGCTCCGCGGCGGATCGCTTCACGCTTCCAGCGAAGTCACGCCGTCGCACGCGGCCTCCTTGTCCGATCGGGCAGGAACGACCCGATGAGCACGAACCCCAACGCCACCGCTAGCGGCAGCTGAAAGCGTTCCTCGTAGTATGCCATCATCTTAGACTCCAACTCGCCCTGCTGCATGCGCGAGATGGCCTCCTCTATGGCCGCCAGCTCACGCTCGTTGTCGGTCGCCCTGAAGTACCGCCCGCCTGTGACCGCGGCCACATCGATCAGAGTCGACTCGTCCAGTCGCGACATGACGATCTGGCCCCGCCTGTCTCGCTTGTATCCTGTGCCCGTTCCGGGCTCAAGCGGTATCGGTTCGCCGGACGTCGAGCCCAGCCCGATCGTGTAGATGACGACCCCCGCCTCCGCGGCCTCGGAGGCGGCCACCAGGGGCTCCGAGCCGTGGTCCTCGCCGTCCGTCATGACGACAAGGACCTTCGAGCGGTCGGGCTGCGTCGACAGCGAGCGCACACCCTGCCTGATGGCCTCGCCCAGCGCCGTCCCGGGCCTCGGGATGGTCCCTGTCTCCACGGCAGAAAGTAGCATCGAGGCTGCGCCGTAGTCCAGGGTCAACGGGCACTGCACGAAGGCCGCGCCAGAGAAGGTGATGATGCCGACGCGGTCGCCGTCCAGAAGCTGTATCAGCGAGGAAGCCTCTCGCCTCGCCTTCGCGAGACGGTCAGGCTTGAGGTCGCGGGCGAGCATCGACTCCGACACGTCTATCGCCATCATGAGGTCTACGCCGGTCCTCTTCGCCACGCCCATCCTGGTCCCGATCTGCGGACGGCCCACAGCGAGCCCCAGGAAGACCACGGCGAGGACGACCAGAGCGGCCTTCGTCCTCTCGCGCGCCAGCGATGCGCCCGGAGCCAGCCTCTCCATCAGCTGCGCCTCCGCGAACGCCCCGCGTGCCCTCCGTCGCCGCGCACGCGCGACCGACGACAGTGCGATCGCCGCGACGACCGGCACCGCCAGCAACCACATGATCAGCTGTTCCGTCGGCACCGCGAACCGCACGGTTCCCTCCCCTAGGGCAGTCCCCTCGAAATGGTCGCGCCCGCCAGCAGTTCAAGCAGCAGCAGCACCAGGGCCAGGAGCATGACTCCCGGAGCACGCTCCTCGTACGTGGTGAAGTGCTTCACTTCTATCTTCGTCTTCTCCAGTTCGCCGATCCGCTGGTAGATGGTCGCCAGCATCCCCTCACTGGTCGCCCGGAAGTAGCGCCCGCCGGTCAGCGATGCGATCTCCTGCAGCATCTCTTCGTCGATGTCGCTCTCCGTCCGCACGTATCTTCGCCCGAGGACGGGGTCGTCGACGGGAATCAGCCCGCCCTCCGGCGTGCCCGCGCCGATCGTGTAAATCTTGATACCCAGCGCCGAAGCCGCCTGCGCGGCGGTGATGGGATCGATCTCGCCCGCGTTGCTCCTGCCGTCGGTCAGGAGGATCACGACCTTGCTGTCAGCGTCGCTCTCCCTGAGCCGGTTGGCGGCGGTCGCCACGGCCATCCCGATCGCCGTCCGCCGCTCGTCGATCATCCCTATCTCGACCGAGTCGAGCAGCTCGAGAAGCACGTTGTAGTCGAGAGTCAGCGGGCTCTGGGTGAAGCTGTCCGCGGCGAACACCACCATCCCGATGCGGTCGCTCGTGCGTCCCGCAATGAAGTCGGCCACGACCTCCTTCGCCACGGTGAGGCGGTTCTTCGGCTTGAAGTCCTCCGCCTTCATGCTGCCGGACACGTCGATGGCCAACACGATATCGATGCCCTCGGACAGAACGGACTCGGTCCCACTGCCCGCCTGGGGCCGCGCAAGCGCGAACACCAGCAGGGCAAGCACGACCGCGCGCATCCCCATCCTCAGATGGCGCTTCCAGTGGACCAGCTTCCCGGAGGCCCGCTTCGCCACCACGACGTCCGGGAACCGTACGGCCGGCCTCCTGCCGCGCCTGTAACGCAGCTCCACGAACACGTAGAGCGGAACGAGCAGCAGCAGAAAGAGCAGGGCGGGATTCGCGAACCTGCTCACGGCGTCACCTCCCCGCCGCCGCCGGCCGTCCCATCCTCGTCCGAGCCGCCGCTGCCGCCGTCCGTCCCATCCTCGTCCGAGCCGCCGCTGCCGCCGTCCGCGCCCGTCTCCCCGCGCAGCCTCGTGCGCTCGACGAACTCCCGGGCCTCCCTGAAGTCGGACCGGGCTCGCTCTTCGAAGGGGACGTGACGAGCGAACTTCGCGAGGTCGGCGTGAAGGAGGTATCCCTCGCTCCAGTCGACCTCGCCCTCATCGATGC
>DAOWER010000127.1 GCA_030638405.1 Candidatus Eiseniibacteriota bacterium
CACCGAGTCGACTATGACGACATCCTGTCCCACTATCCGGTTCACCAGGGACGACTTGCCTACGTTGGGGCGTCCGACGAACGCCACCCTCACGCCCTCCCCCGTCTCGGGCGTGGCCTCAGGGATGACCGCTATCAGCCGGTCCAGAAGGTCGCCGGCTCCGCGGCCGTGCAGCGCCGAGACGGGCGACGGGTCGCCCAGACCCAGGGTGTGGAACTCGTGGGTGTCCAGTTCGTGATGCTCCGAGTCGACCTTGTTGACCGCCAGAATTATGGGTTTGGGTGAGCGTCTCAGGAGGGCCGCGATCTCTGTGTCCACGGCCGTCGGACCGGTCTCCCTGTCGACGACGAAGAGGATAGCGTCGGCTTCGTCGATCGCGGTCTCGGCCTGGAAGCGGATCAACCCCGCTATGCCCTCGACCTCGGTCGGCAAGAGCCCGCCGGTGTCCACTAGGACGAAAGCACGGCCGCTCCACTCGGCCTCGTGGTAGTTGCGGTCCCTCGTGACGCCGGGCTCGTCGTCGACGACGGCAATGCGCGCGCCCGTGATTCGGTTGAACATCGCCGATTTGCCGACGTTCGGCCGGCCCACGATGGCCACAATCGGTAGTCTTCCTCTCCTGGTCTCGCTCATGCGTCCTCTTCTTGCCGAGTCCGGCTCTGCATTGAGTTGTCTCTGCGACGGGTCGCCGCTCGTCGAGCTACCCGTAGGTCGCTCCACTCGCCAGGTCCAGTACGGACCCCACGATGTCGTCGGTTACCATCAGGTTGCGCCGTCGCGACCGGTCCCTGATCTCGTTCGGGCTCATGCCGTCCAGGGTCACACGGTTCTCGTTGAACGCCACGCCCGGCAAGAGGAACACGTCCGCGTCTGGGCTTCCTCTGAGCCCACGGACCATGTCTGCCCCCGGCAGCAGGCCGGCAACCGTTACGGCCGGGCCCAGCAGAGTGTTGTTACAGGCTACCACCCGGAGGGTCAGCCCGTCGACCCGTCCGAGCGCGTTCCCCAGCGTCGTCTTAAGGAAGAGCGCCGGGAGCATGGCTGTTAGCACCGTCACCTTGAGCGGAGGGTCGATGCGATCGCCCAGAAGCCCCGCCCGCTCGTTGAGTTCGAACTCGAAGCTCCGCAAGAGCCCCACGCCGTTCTCGAGCTGCGGGAGGTCGTCGTATTCGTCGTGCGGAGGCAGCACCCGGCCGCCGAGCAGATAGAGTTCGTCCGCCGCGTAGACTGTTCTGGAGCGGCCCTCGCTGAGGAAACGCTCCTGCCAGCGCGCGACCGCGTCAACCGCGGCTCCGGCGCTTGCCTCGGAGACGCCCTCGAGCGCGGGTAGGTTCCGGCGGTGGGCCGTCAGGCCGACCGGGACGACGGCGACCGACAGCACCATGTCGCCCAGTGCGAACAGGTCGGCGAGCGTCTGCTCGAGGACGGCGCCGTCGTTGATGCCCGGGCACAGAACCGCCTGCGCGTGCACCCGTAGGCCGGCGTCACCCAGTCTGCGCAGGCTCTCGAGTATTGGTGGCGCGTCCTCGTTCCCCAGCATCTCGCGCCTCACCGTGTCGTCGGTCGCGTGCACCGAGACGTAGAGCGGACTGAGGCGTTGCGAGGTGATGCGCTCGTAGTCTTCATCGCTGAGGTTGGTCAGCGTGATGTAGTTCCCGTAGCTGAACGACAGACGGTAGTCCTCGTCCTTGACGTAAAGGCTCGAGCGCAGCCCGCGAGGCAGCTGGTCCACGAAGCAGAACACGCAGTTGTTCCCGCAGGTTCGGATCGGCGCTTCCTGCACCTCGAATCCCAGCTCTTCGGGCCCCGCCACCGGCAGTGTGACGCTGAACGACGTGCCCCCGCGAGAGAACTCGAAGACCGCCTCCGGTTCGTCCAGCCACGCGAGCGCTAACGTCAGGTCGAGCGCGTCCTCCGGACGCTCCCCACCCACAGCCAGCAGCCTGTCCCCACTTCTGATCCCGGCCCGCTCGGCGTCGGTCCCCGGCGCAACCCTGGTGATCTTCATTCCCTGTCCCGGAATGCAGGCGGCCCCCGAGCGGCCCGCTTGGGCGGCCGGCGGGGGCCAGCCAAAGAGAATGGAGCGGGCAACGGGATTCGAACCCGCGACTCTCAGCTTGGGAAGCTGATACTCTACCAACTGAGTTATGCCCGCTCGCGAATCTGTCGTTGTCGTTTCTAGAATGGATACACGAACGAGGAACGCGAGTCAAGGCGATTCAGCCCGCTGCGCGGGCCTGCTTGCCCGCCGGCGACCGCTCAGGTACAATAGATGGCCTGATAGAGTTCACCCCTGATGGTGATCTACCGCGCCCACGGGAGGTCGGATTGGCGGACCGGAGACGAGCCGATACCTCAGCCGCACGCGTGTTCGGCACGGCGCTCGCGGCGGCAGTGCTGCTTGCCCTCTTCTGCGCCCTGGAGTGGTTGGTTCTCATCGTCCGGCTCCCGGTCGTGTGGTCCCCCGGTATCCCGGGCCTCATCCTCAGGAACACGCTGATGTACGCCGTCGCGGGTCTTCTAGGTGGCGCCGCGCTTGGCGTCTGCCTCGCGGTTCTGCGGGGTATCGCCGGCACACGTGCGAGCGCGCTGACGCGGCCGCACGGCGCCCGGGCCCTGGTGCTCGCGGGCATCGTCGCGTTCTACTGGATAGACGCGGCCAACGTCCTCTACCCCGGCGGCGCGCGCGACCTCGTCGTTCTCGTCCTCGACGGAACGGCGCTCGCCGCGGGCGTCGTGCTCGCCTGGGTTCTCGTTCGTCGTGCGGATCGCGGAGCCGGCGTGCGCCGGACGCTCGCCACCGGCGCCGTCGTCACGGTCGTACTCTGGCTGCCGTTCTACGCACTGACCGCCGGGCGGGCCGGTGAGCGCATCGACGGCGGACCCGACCTGAGGCGCGTTGACGTTGAGCGCGTCGTGGAGAGCGATGTTGCTTCGCCGCCCAACGTGCTTCTCATCATGCTGGACACAACCCGCACGGACTGCCTCGGATGCTACGGTGCGCCGGACGGCGTCACTCCCAACATAGACAGGCTCGCTCAGGAGAGTCTGCTGTTTGAGCAGGCCGTCACTCCGGAGCCGCTGACGCGTCCCGCGGTGGCGACGATGCTGACCGGGCTATACCCGAGGTCGCACGGGGTGGACACCAACACCAAGTCACTTGACGCGGGGTTCGTCACGCTCGCCGAGGCGCTGCAGGAGCGCGGCTACGTCACCGGCGCCTTCATGGCCGCCTCCGTTCTCTCCGGATACTACGGCACCGATCAGGGGTTCGACAGCTACGCGGAGCCGTCCGAGGGGCCATGGGAGCTCTCCGGGCTGCTCGCGCTCAAGCGCTTCTACGTCTCCGCCTTCGCCCACAGCCGCTGGTCCGTCGAGATACCCGCCGCGGAGGTGACGCGCAGGGCGGCGACCTGGATCCGGAACAACGGTGACCGCCCGTTCTTCGCGTTCGTTCACTACTTCGACCCGCACTTCCCCTACGAGCCGCCGGCCGAGCACGACCTCGCCTTTGTCTCGGGGCTCGCGGGTCTGTCTGTCCCGTACGAGCACCCCCAGGACAGGTTCAAGCAGGGGTTCGACATGCCCGAGGATTTCCTCGAGATGACGTGGCTCGATTACAGGGGCGAGATCGCGTACACGGACGAGTACGTGGGCGTGCTTCTGGATGCTCTCGATGAGATGGGACTTGCCGACGACACCCTCGTCGTCCTTCTGTCGGATCACGGCGAGAGCTTCGAGAAGGGGTTCTACTTCGCTCACGGCAACCGGCTCTTCGATTCGCTCGTGCACGTCGCGCTGATGTTCCGCTGTCCGGGCAGGGTCGAGCCCGGTAGAGCGGCGGCCCAGGTCCACCTCGCGGACCTCTACCCTACTATCGTCTCTCTGCTCGGGATCCCGCTCGAGGCGGAGGTTCAGGGAGAGGACATCCTCGAGCTCGTGAGAGACGCGTCCGACCCGTCTGCGCGGGCGGTCTTCCTTCAGACCGACTTCGAGAACCCGAGGCCCTTCTCGTCGCGTGTGGCCATGGGCGTTCGGCTCCCGCCGTGGAAGTACGTCGACTCCCCTGAGATCGGGCTCAGGGAGCTCTACGATGTCCACGCCGATCCCGGGGAGCTGCTGAACCTCGTGGACGAACGTCCCGAGGTCGCCGCCGAACTCGCCTCGCGGCTGGAATCGTGGCTGGCCACGACAGAGCGGCGCGAAACGACCGACGCGGAGCTGAGCCCCGAACGGCTGGAGGCCCTGCGGGCGCTGGGATACGTGCAGTAGAAGTCGTTCGGAAGTCGGACGCGGTCAACGGGCGGGACGGTCCTGTTCTGCCGGCAGCGCGAGTATCGCTGCCGCCACGTCGTCGGGAGTCCGGCCGTCCAGGTCGAACCACTCGACGTCCTCGATGGACCTGAACCAGGTCATCTGGCGCTTCGCGTAGCGCCTCGAGTTTCGCTTGATGAGCGCGACGGCGTCGTCGACGTCCCCCTCTCCCCGCTCGACGATCGGCAGAAGCTCGCGGTAGCCCACCGCGCTGGCGGCCGGCATGTCCGATGAGAGCACGCCGCGCGACACGAGTCCCTCGACCTCCGCAAGCAGACCGGCCGTCATCATCGCATCGACCCTGCGGTCTATCCTCTCGTACAGTTTCTTCCTGGGCAGCGTCAGTCCGACGTAGCGCGCGGAGAACACCGCGGCACTGACGGGTTCCTCCTGCCATTCGGAGAGTGGTCTCCCGGTGGTCGCATAGACCTCGAGCGCGCGTATGACGCGAGATGAATCGTTGACGTGAATGCGCCCGGCCGACGCGGGGTCGATCCTCTCGAGTTCTCGGTGCAGGACACCGACGCCCTCAGACGCGGCGCGCTCCGTGAGTGTCGCCCTGATCTCGGGGTCGCGTCCCGGTCCCTCGAAGAGGCCCCGGAAGAGCGAGGACACGTAGAAGCCGGTGCCGCCCACGATGAGCGGCGTGGCTCCCCGAGCGATGATGTCCACGATGATCTCTTCCGCGTCCGCCGCGAACCTGGCGGCGTCGTACGCCTCGGACGGGTCGACGATGTCGATGAGGTGGTGTCGGACAAGCCCGCGCTCGTCGGTGGTGGGCTTGGCGGTGCCGATGTCCATTCCGCGGTAGATCTGGCGGGAGTCGGCGGAGACGATTTCGCCCCCGAGTGAGCGCGCCAGAGCGATTGCGACCGCGGTCTTGCCAACGGCCGTCGGTCCAACGACGGTCAGCACTGCCTGTCGGGAGTTCCCGGCTTGTCCGGCGATCATGTTCTGCCGAACCTCTTGTTCAGTTCCTCGGAGGTCATGCGCATGAAAGTCGGTCGGCCGTGCGGGCAGGAGTACGGAAGCTCGGTGGCGAAGAGCTGGTCGATGAGTGCGCGCATCTCCTCCTCCGTCAGCCTGTCCCCCGCCTTGATGGCGGCCTTGCACGCCACCGTCGTTGCGATGCTCTCGATCAGGTCGCGGACGTCGGGCCTGCCGGACGGCAGTTCCGTGAGGATGTCGTGAAGGATTTTGTCGTTTGGCCACTTGGGAAAGGCAGCCGGGACGGCCTCGAGAAGCACGGTTCTGCCGCTCATCGACCCGATAGTGAAGCCCAGCTTGTCGAGAAGCGGTCTGACATCGTCGAACGACTCCCACTCCCCGGGCGACAGCTCGACGGCCACCGGGAAGAGCAGCTGCTGGCTGGGACCCGCCTCCGCGGCTCCCGAGAGCGCCACCCTCGCTTTCTCGTACAGCACGCGCTCGTGCGCCGCGTGCTGGTCGACGATGAGCACACCCTCGCGAGTCTGGATGAAGACGTACGACTGATGCAGCTGCCAGAACTTGGTGTGTTGCTCGTCGCCGCCTGTTTCGGTCCGGAGTTCCTCCTCCGAGACGGCCGGTGGCTCGTTCTCCCTGACCATCGTGGGGAACTGCAGCTCAGACGTGGCCACCGCGGTCGCGCTCTGGGTCCCCGCCTCCGATCGGCCTGCGGTTCTGACCTCGTACGTGGAGAGCGTGGGCGCCGTGTCGTGTGACATCAGAGCAGATCGCACCGCGGCCTCTACGAGCCCGAATATCCGGCGGCTGTCGCTGAATCTGACCTCTCTCTTTGTCGGATGGACGTTGACGTCAACGAGGGAGCCGTTCACCGTCAGCATCAGGAATATCACGGGGTGTCTGTTGTGAGGCAAGAGCTCGGCGTAGCCGGATCGAACGGCCGCGCCGATCAACCGGCTCTTGACGGGGCGGCCATTGATGGCGACCACCTGCTGCGCACCTCTCACGCGCGCGATCGTCGGTCGACCCACGAGGCCCTCGACCGAGCCGCTTTCCTCCGTGTGTGAGACGGGCAGCATCTCCGCTGCCACCCTGCTGCCCAGAACGCCTGCCACGCGTTCCGCGAGCGTATCGACCGCCATCAATCCGAGCGCGAGCTTGCCGTCGATCGCGACGTCCAGCCGGATAGACGGGTGGAGCACCGCGTACTCGGTCAGGAGCTCCATGATACGCCTGACCTCGACGCTGTCGCTCTTCAGGAACTTCCGTCGGGCCGGCGTGTTGTAGAAGAGAGAGGAAACCTCCACCGTTGTTCCCCGGCCGCGCCCGGCCGGTCTCACGTTCCTGACCTCACCGCCGACGAGACTGACCTCCGTTCCCTCAACGTCACCGTCCTCACAGGTGACGAGCCTCATTCGTGAGACGGACGCCATGCTCGGCAGCGCCTCGCCTCGGAAGCCGAGCGTGGAGATGCCTTCGAGGTCGTTCGCGGTCGAGAGCTTGCTGGTGGCGAAGCGGTCGAACGCGGCCAGGGCGTCGTCGCGGTTCATCCCTGAGGCGTTGTCAGAGACGCGCACGAGGTCACTTCCGCCGCCCTTGATGTCGACGGCGATCTCCGTCGCGCCGGCGTCAAGCGCGTTCTCGACGAGTTCCTTGACGATCGAGAACGGCGCCTCCACCACCTCGCCGGCGGCGATCATGTTCGCCACGCTCTCGCTCAGTATCCTGATTCGGCTACCCACGCTTCACTCGCTTCCTGAGTTCAACCAGCTTGTCAAAGGCGTCGAGGGGTGTCATCTGTTCGATCTCGAGTTCTTCGATCTCCCGCTCCACTTCGGACGGAGCCGAATCGAAGAGCCTGAGCTGCGGTCCGTCCGGCCCGAGCGGACCGTGCTCGCCGCCCGCGAGGCGCGGCACCGCGTCGGCCGTGTACTGCGTGGACTCGAGGTTCTCGAGGACCTCACGAGCCCGGAGTATGACCTCGCGGGGTATCCCGGCCAGCCTGGCCACTTCTATCCCGTAGCTCTGGTCTGCGGAGCCCGGGGCTATCTTCCTCAAGAATACTATCGAGTCCTCGGTCTTCCTTACCAGCACATTCATGTTCTTGAGACGCGGAAGCACGTCCGCAAGCTCCGTGAGCTCGTGATAGTGGGTCGCGAACATCGTCCACGGACGGACGTCGTCACGGTTGTGGAGGTACTCCGTCACGGCCCAGGCGATGGATAGGCCGTCGAACGTGCTCGTTCCCCGGCCGATCTCGTCCAGGAGTATAAGGCTTCGCGCCGTGGCACCGTGGAGGATGTTCGCGGTCTCACTCATCTCCACCAGGAATGTGCTGCGCCCCCTGGCGAGGGCGTCGGTCGCGCCTATGCGCGTGAAGACCCTGTCCACGATGCCTATTCTCGCGGAGCTGGCCGGGACGAATGACCCCATCTGCGCCATGACGACCGCCAGCGCCACCTGCCTCAGGTAGGTGGATTTGCCCGCCATGTTCGGGCCCGTTATCAGGAGTATCTGGCGGCCTTCCGCATCGAAGCACACGTCGTTCGGCACGAACTCCTCACCCCTGAGCAGCCTCTCGACCACAGGATGGCGGCCGTCCCGGATGGTCAGCTCGTTCCAGTCGCCGACCTCCGGCCTCACGTAGCGTGACTCCTCCGCGACCGTGGCGAGTGACGACAGGACGTCGATGCGGGCAAGCACGGCCGAGGCTTCCTGCAGCGTCGTCGCGTGGACCGCCACTCGGCCGCGCACGTCCTCAAAGATCTCGTGCTCCTTCCGGAGCATGTCCTCCTCCGCCGTCAGCACCTGCGACTCGTGTTCCTTGAGCTCCGGCGTCACGTAGCGTTCCGCGTTGACCAGGGTCTGCTTCCCGATCCAGTGATCGGGGACGAGGTGGACGTGCGCTTTGGTGACTTCGAGGTAGTACCCAAACACCTTGTTGTAGCCCACCTTGATCGTCGGGATGCCCGTCCTCTCCCGCTCCTCGGCCTGCAGTTTGCCGATCCAGCCCTTGCCCTTACGGGCGATCGAACGGACGTCGTCCAGTTCATTGCTGTAGCCGTCCCTGACGATGCCGCCGCTCTTGAACGTGGCGGGCGGGCTGTCGACTATGGCCTCCCTGATGATACCAGCTACGTCCTCAACGTCCGGGAGGCTCTCGCCGTGCTCCCGAACGGCCTCAGAGCTCGAGGACGCCAGGAGGTCGCGCACGGCGGGCAGAAACTCGAGAGAACGGCGCAGCGAGGCAAGGTCCCGTGGACTCGCGTGGCCCGACGCAACCCGACCCACGACACGGGGGATGTCGCACAGCTCCCGGAGGGTGCCGGACACTTCCTGCCGGACGGCGCGTCCCCCGATGAGTCCCTCGACGGAGTCGAGGCGCCCGTCGATTCCCTTGCCGTCGACGAGCGGGTACAGCACCCACTGTCTCAGGAGCCGCGCGCCCATCGGCGTGTCGGTTCTGTCCAATACGCGGAGCAGCGTCGCCTCCGGGAAGCCCCGGTCGAGAGGCTCGACGAGTTCGAGGTTCTTCTGAGTGGTCTCGTCGAGGACCATGTGCTCCGAATGGCGGATGCGTCTCAGAGAAGTTATCTGCCCGAGGTCGCGCTTCTTGAGGTCGGTCAGGTATCGAAGTGCGGCGCCCGCCGCGGCGATTCCCTCTTCGAGATCGGAGCAGCCGAAGCCGTCCAGATTGGCGACGCCGAAGTGCTTCTCGAGCGTCTCCCGCGATTGTTCGATGCCGAACTCCCAATCGGCGACCGGACTCACGGGGACATCGGGCATATCGGCCAGAAGTGAGGCGAGCGGTTCCTTCTCCATCGCGCCCTCCGGCACGACCACCTCCGAGGCGTCGGCCCGGAGCACCTCGCGACGCAGCTCGGGAGCGGTAAGCTCCGTCACGCTGAACTCTCCGGTCGAGAGGTCGATTCTGGCGAGACCGGTACGCTCCTTCCCCGGTGCGAGCGCGATGAGAAAGTTGGAGCGCTTCTCATCCAGCATCGTCGAGGAGAGAATGGTCCCGGGAGTTATGACCTCCGTGACCTCTCTCTTGACGATGCCGCGCGACTGCTTGGGGTCCTCGACCTGGTCACAGATCGCAACGCGGTAGCCCGCGTTCACGAGCCTGGTGAGATACGATTCGAGAGCGTGGTGCGGAACGCCCGCAAGCGGGACCGGGTTCTTGCTGCCCTTGTCGCGGGTGGTTAGTGCGAGGCCGAGGACGCGGGCGGCCGTCTTCGCGTCGTCGAAGAACGTCTCGTAGAAGTCGCCCATGCGGAACAGGAGGATCGCATTCTCGTGCTGCGACTTGATCCTCTGGTACTGCTCCATCATGGGTGTGAGCTTCGCCATCGGGTCTCCGCTGTCGCGCGCCTCTCACGGGGCCCACGAACGAACAACCACCGGTGGAGGCCCGGTGGTCGTCTCCCTCACGCCCCTTTGATCACTGCTCGGGCGATTCCGGCGGACCGTCCTGCGCCGCCGTCGTGTCAGGGGCCTCACCGTACAGAAACGTGCTGTCGGAAAGCGAGTAGGCGCGGAGTCTTTCCCTGGCCAGCACCGCCTCGTAGCTGTCCGGGTAATCAGCGAGCAGCCGTTCCAGCGCAGCGACGGCAGCCGTGTCAGCGCCCGCGGCCTCGTGGCTCTCCGCGGCGCCCGCAAGCGCCCGGACCCGGACCTCCGTCTCCTGGTAGACGCGGGCCGTTCTCTCGAACTGCTCGGCAGCCTCCGTCGCCCGTCCGGCCGCCAGCAGCGCTTGCGCGAGCCCAACTTCCGCCACGGGCGTCATCTCTCCCGGCGTGGCGCCCCAATCCGCGATGGTCCGATAGGCCTCCACCGCGGCTCCGGCGTCGCCCGCGGCCAGGATGCTCCTGGCCCGCTTGAGATCCGCGAGCCCGGGACCTCGTTCTGAGGAGCGTCTCGCCGCCTGCTCGTACTCCTGGCTCGCGCTGACGTACAGGCTTTCCGCGAAGTAGCTGTCGCCCCTGAGCATGTGTGCCGCTTCCTGCACGGCGTCGTTGCGGGTGCTGTCGATGGCCCTGGCAGCGTAAGTCCGGCAGTCCTCGGAAGTGGTGGCCAGCCGGGCGGCCTCCAGCAGCACTATCGCGTTCCCGGCGTGTGGTCCGTCCTCTTCCCTGACGAGTTCCGCGAGATACGCCTCGGCGTCGGACTGGTGGCCCTGCCGCACGAGCGCCCGCGCCTTCTCGACGGCCTCCTCGGGTGCCGGGACGTCACCGCACCACGCTGGAGCAGCGAGGAAGAGCGTGAATGCCGCGGCAGTCACCGTGGCGCGCGCAGCTGCCGCGGAGGGTCTTCGCCTAGCACTCATTGACCCATGCCCGGCACGAGTCGCAGCGCCAGCTGTAGCCATTGAACGCCGCTTCGCACCTTGGACACGTGTGCTCCTTGTGGTGGTTCACGAGCCCGGCGAGGAGCGTCTCCGCGGCCCTCGCGGCCTCCTCGTAGCGGTTGTGTCTCATCAGGATCTCAATGAGCTGCCTGTGGCCCTCGAACGTATCGCCCTCGTGCTTGACCGCCTCGCGCGCGATGCGCAGGGCTTCGTCGAGTGCTCCCTTGCGCTCGAGCATTCTCGACAGGCCGGTCAGCGCCCTGACGTTGGACGGGGAACTTGCAACCAGCTCTTCGTAGATGCCCATCATTCGGCCGAAATCGCCCACCTCGAAGTACGCCTTCTCGAGACGCTCAAACACCAGGTGGGCGCATTCCGGCTTCTCGGATATCAGTTTCATCCAGTAGGCGAGGGCGCGCTCGGTGTCCTCTTCCCTCACGGCTATGTCGCCCAGGTACACGTACGCCAGACCGGCGTCCGGGTCCTCCTTGACGGCCGCCTGGAACTCCGTCTTCGCGCGCCGGGTGTCTCCCCTGTTGAAGGCCACGAGCCCGAGGTGCGCGCGGTAGACCCCCGCGGAAGGCTGTCCCTCGAGCGCGCCCGCCTTCAAGAGATCCTTGTGGGCCTGCGCGGCCTTGTCCAGGTCACCCGCGGACTCGTAGGCGTCGCGCGTCATGGCGAGCACAGAGGGGTCCGAACGCTCAGCGCGGGGCAACGTGGCCAGGTGTTCGAGCACTTCACGCCACCGACCCGCGCTCCCGAGGTCACGTGCGAGGCTCTTGATGATCTCGTTGCGGGCGGCGTGCGGGAGCTTCCTCTTGACAAGGAGCTCCCTGTGAATCTGTGTGGCCTGCTTCACCTGCCCGCGTTCGCGAAGGATGTTTCCGAGCTTGATGTAGGCATCGACGTTTCTGGGGTTGTTCCGGACTGCCCGGGTCAGGTGCTCTATCGCGCTGTCGCTGTTTCCCGCGATCAGCGCATCCAGGCCGAGTTGGTAGGGTGACTCATCGAGTTCGCGTTTGCGCGAGCTCGTGCGTTTTGTGCCGATGTACCAGAGAACGGCGCCGACCGCGATGACAGCGGCGGCGATGATGACGAAGGCCATGCCGATTCCCCCCGCCCTAGATCCCGGGCCTGGTCGTGTCGTCCTGCGCGGCCTGCCCTTCGATCTCCTGGAGCGAGATGCTGTGCAGGCCGGCGATCTCCTGGTTGAGATCCGAGTTCTCGCGCTTGAGTTTCCTGATCTGACGTCTGAGACCGATCTCGTGGAAGATCGAGACGACGAACCAGACCACGGCGCCCAGCACCAGGGCTTCGAACAGCAGCAGCACGAGAGGAACTTCAAAGAACACGAGTGTCCTCGGCCATAGTGTCACGGTCGCATGCTCGCCGCTGTTGAGCATGGCGAAGCCGGTGACTATCACCACCAGCACGAGGGTCAGGAGCATTCTGAAGACCCACACGGTGTTCACCTCCAGGTATGGGAACGGTCTTCGGCCGGATTCACGCGCCCCACAAGTGCCGACACGGTCGGACGTTCCGTGTGAGGTAACCCGGCCGAGTCACGCGACAGTCTATCAGCGCCCGACCGCGACCCGCAAGGCCTTTCTCCTGCGGTCCCTCACGACAGCACCGGATCTCCGCCGTGGAGCGTCCAGGCACTGGTGGAGCCTATCTTCACGCTGACGATGCGCCCGGCAAGCTCCGCGTCGCCCGGGAAGATGACGGCCTTCCCGGCCCTGCTCCTGCCGAACAGGAGTTCGTCGTTCTTCTGGCTCGGTCCCTCGACAAGTACCTCGGCGCTGCTTCCGACGAGCGCGGCGTTCACCTCGCTCGTCACCTGCTTCTGGAGGCCGATGATGGTCTCGAGCCGCGCGATCTTGACCTCCTCCGGTACGTCGTCGGCGAGCCCGGCCGCGTGTGTTCCCTCCCGTACGGAGTAGCGGAACATGAAGGCCGAGTCGAAGCGGATCTCGTTCATCAGAGAAACGGTCTCGCGGAACTGCTGCTTCGTTTCTCCCGGAAAACCCACGATGATGTCCGTGGTGAGCGCGACGCCGGGGATCCCCTCGCGGATCCTCTGCGCCAGGGCGACGTACTGCTCGCGGGTGTAGGACCTGTTCATCGCCGCCAGTACATCGCTTGCGCCCGACTGCACCGGCAGATGGATGTGCTCGCAGACCTTGCCAATGGAGCCGACGGCGTCGATGATCTCGTCGGACAGGTCCTTGGGGTGGGATGTGGCGAATCGTATCCGCTGGAGCCGAGCCACGCCGGCGACCGCGCCCAGAAGGTCCGCGAATCCACGCCCTTCGTCGCTGAACGAGTTGACATTCTGGCCGATGAGCGTGACCTCGCGCGTGCCCAGCGCCACAAGCTCTGCGACCTCGTCCACGATTCTCGAGGTCGCACGGCTGCGTTCGCGTCCCCTGACGTAGGGTACGATGCAATACGAGCAGCAGTTGTTGCAGCCGCGCATCACACTGACGAACTCGCAGAGCGACGCTTCGTCCAGACCGGGCCTGTCGTCGTAGGACTCCCCGGCGCCCGTGCCGACGTTGACGACAGTGCGTCCGGCGCCCGCGCTCTCGATGATGTCCGGCAGCTTCCAGTACTGCTCGGTACCGACCACGAAACTCAGTCCAGGGATCTCGCGCAGCAGCCGGTCGCCCATACGCTGCGCCACGCAGCCGACGATACCGAGCACCGCCTCCTTCCTCATCAGACCTCGAAGGTGCCTCAGCCGCCCGAGCACTCTGAGCTCCGCGCGCTCACGCACGCTGCACGTGTTCACTATCACGACGTCGGCCGCACCCACGTCGCGCACCATCCCGTGCCCGTCGCTCGCGAGTATCGACGTGATCAGGCGCGAGTCGTATTCGTTCATCTGACAGCCGTATGTCTCGATGTATACGTTCATGCCTGTTCCCGCGCGGCGCGCCTCAGCGCGCGCTTCCCGGGTCGACATCGCCCCAGGTGGACGTCTCGTCGGCGCCCCTCACTGTCACGCCTACGAATCTGTTCCGCAGGGAGGGATCACCCTCGGTTCTGACCCTGACGTAGTTGCTGGCCAGCCCCGTCAGTGAGCCTTCCGTGCTTTCTCGGTCCTCGATCAGGATCTCGAGGCTCTTCCCCACCACGGCGCGTCTGAACCGTAGAGACAGCCTGGAGCCCAGCTCCCTGAGATGCAGGCTGCGTCGCTTCGACTCTGAGGAGGGCACCCGACCCTCCATCTCGGCCGCCGGAGTGCCGCTTCTCGGAGAGAACGCGAATACGTGGAGGTAGGTGTACGGGAGGGATTCGATCAGCGAAACTGTATCGGCGAAGTCCTCCTCCGTCTCGCCTGGGAACCCCACCATCACGTCGGTGCCCAGTCCGCACAGAGGGTCCGCGTCCGTGACCCGGCGAACGGCCTCCGCGTATTCTGCGCGCGTGTAGCCCCGGCCCATCCTCTTGAGCACGGCATCAGAGCCGCTCTCCAGGGGCACGTGCAGGTGATTGCAGACCTTGCCGGTCCGGAGGATCGTCGCGGCAAGTTCGGGCGTCAGTTCCCTCGGCTCCACCGAGCCCAGCCGCAGGCGAACCAGGTCGTCGATCTCGGCCAGCTCCCTCAGGAGCTCCGGTAACCTGCGCCCGTCCGGATCCTCGAAGGCTCCGATGTGCACGCCGGTCAGCACCACCTCCCTGTATCCGTTGGCCGCGAGGAGGGAAGCCTGTTCGAGGACGTCGTCGAACCGCCTGCTGCGGGCTGGTCCCCTGGCGTCCGGAACCGCGCAGTAAGTGCACCGGTGATCGCACCCGTCCTGTATCTTGATGAACGCACGCGTGTAGCCCCGGAAGCGGCTGATGTCGAAGGCCTCGAAGGCCTCGCCTCTCAGCGTCCGCACCTCGACGAGGGTCTCGCCGATGCCCCCGGCGACGGAGCGGAGGCGCTCCACGACGAGCCCCGCCAGGTTACGCTTGGAGCTGTTCCCGACGACCAGGTTCACCTCGGGCATCGAGGCGAGCGCGTCGGGCTCGCGCTGAGCGTAGCAGCCCGTCGCGACCACGAGCGCCCCCGCACCCCTGCGGGCCGCTCTGCGCAGCATCTGTCTGGAGCGGTAGTCACTGCGGCCCGTGACCGTGCACGTGTTGACGACGTAGACGTCGGCGGGGCCGTCAAAGGGGACCACTACGAAACCCTGCTCCTCCAGGCGCTCCGCCACGCCCTCGGTCTCGTACTGGTTGAGCTTGCAGCCTACTGTCATCAGGCCGACTGTTCTGGCCTTCGCCGTCAAGGTATCTCTCCGTACGCAAGAGCGACAGGGGGACTCATCGATCGAGTCCCCCCGTGCGCACTGTCAGTCAGAGGCCACAAACCGGCCGTTGCCAGGACCACGGGGTCTCAGGCGGTGGCCGAGGCGTCCTCTGTCTTCTTCTCTTCCTCGACTTCTTCTGCGGCCTCGGGCTCCGCCTCTTCCGTGGCTTCGTCCGCGGCCTTGGGCTCCGCCTCTTCCGTGGCTTCGTCCGCGGCCTTGGGCTCCGCCTCTTCCGTGGCTTCGTCCGTGGCCTTGGGCTCCGCCTCTTCCGTGGCTTCGTCCGTGG
>DAOWER010000191.1 GCA_030638405.1 Candidatus Eiseniibacteriota bacterium
AGCGAGAACGGGCTCGACCAGGGCAAGGAAGAGCAGCACCAGTCCTGCCGATCTCAGGAGAGCAAGAGGGGGCCGCAGGCGACCAGCCGTGAGCGGCACCCTGCGGTAGAACCAGAGGACGGAGACGACGGCAAGGGCGCCCAGCAGCAGGAATATCCACGCGTGTGTCTGATTGAACAGAAGGGTCATGGCAACTCGTCCGGGCACGGGCAACTCTCGCCCGCTTTCGCCAGTCCGGCCTCCCACGCCCCGTCTCTCTTCTCGAGGATGAACGTGACCCGTCCGCCGGGTTCCAGGACCGCCTCGATGATCTCTCCCTCCTCCTGGACGTCGGCGTCGGGGGGCACGCGGGGAGTGAATCGAACCCTAAGAGGTGGCGCATCGCCGTCCGCGACGATGCGCGTGCAGGCCGGTCCGCCCTCGGCGTCCGCGCAATGCAGCACGAGGAGAGAGCCCTTGCCCACGCGGACGCGGGCACCCAACCAGCTGCAGGATGGCGGAAGCGCCGGTTTGATATCGACGGTCCCCTCGAGGACGTTGGGGCGCACGCCGAGATAGTCCTGATAGAAGTTCCTCAGGAACTCGGAGAGGCTCCACGCCTGCGACACGGCGCCGGCCACGTTCTCTCCGTGCTCCGGAGGCACGCCATTTCGGATCTCCGGTAGTGTGCCCGCCGCGCCCTCGTCGAACATCAGATTCGCGAGCATGGACGTCTGCTCCCAGGCCGCGGCAATCAGTCCGTGCTTCACCTGCGCGGAGACCACGGGGCCGGACAGCCATACCCACACGTCTCCGTTGTGGTAGGCCTCGTCGAAGTGGTAGTGCTCCAGGTCGAGGTGGCAGGGGTGGAAATCGGGGTCCTCCGTGTGAAGGGACGTGACACCGTGTCTCAGCACGCAGGTCTCCCGAACGAGGTCGAGCATTGCCCGTTCAGCCTCACGAGGGAGGAGATCGGTCCAGGGCACGGTCGCAGCGAACACCTGGTTCGGTCGGATCTTCCGGTCGGGTGTGCCGTCCGGATCGAGGTGATCGAAGAGGCCGCGGGTCTCCGGGTCGGGGAACTCGCGCAGGAACGCGTCTCCCACGCGGCCGGCGGCCTCCCGCCACGCGGAGGCCTGCTCTTTCTTCCCGACCGCGTCCGCGACGGCCGCCCCGGAGAGAAGGGCGGTGTGCCACAGGACCTGCACGTCGACCGCCCGGTTGCCTCGGGGCGAGAAGGGGCTCTCTTCACCGCCCGCGTCCATCCACGTCTCGGCCTGCCCATGGAGCAGGAAGCCTGCGGCGTCCGTCCTGCGCGAAAGCGCGCCGTCGATCGCCCGCTCGATGACCGGCATGAACCGCTCCGCGAACTCCATGTCGCCGGTGTATCTCAGGTACTCGTAGGCCTCGCGGATGAGCCACCAGGTCCCGTCGGCCGTGTTGTAGTAAACCTCGCCGGGCATCGCAAGATTGGGTATCCGTCCGAGCAGGAGGCTGTTCTCGTCCGTCTCCTGCAGCGCGGCGAACGACTCCAGGATCTCCCTGGCGGTGTCGAACTCGCCCCGCACGAGGCACGCCCCCGGCAGCGCGATGAAGGTGTCCCGACCCCAGTAGTTCGGGAACCAGTGCAGCCCCGCGAAAATGCCGCGGCCAAGCTGGTTCATGATGAGAGCGTCCACGGACGCGGACGCCCATTGGAGGGCCATCCGGTAGTCGTTGTCGTGCGCCGCGATGCCGGCGCCGTCCAGAAGGTCGGCGGTCCTCCTCATCTTGTCGTCGTAGAGCGTGAACTCGTCGAGGAGACCCCTGAGCGCGAGTTCCGAGGCTCCGTCGAGCGTGTCCCCGACCGCCGCGCAGAACGTGACGCTCCCGGCGAAGCCCTCGTCACTCTCGAACGCGAACTCCAGGCGTCCCGGCGAGTAGGGGATCGCCGAGGCCATGGCTCTTCTGGCCGCGTCCTTTGTGTACGTCGTCTTCTTGTAGGCCTCGCGCGGAACGAATTCCGCGGGCCGGTCGCACGCAACGGCGACCCACACAGGGTAGTCCCGCTCGTCGGTGCGCTTGGGATGATCGGTCCGCCTCAGGGCGAGCACACGTCGATCTTCATCCCAGCGCGTCTCGTACTCGGGCTGCCCCTCTTCCCAGATGCTCCTGATATCGAACCTGGGCTCGAAGGCGGCTCGCCCGGAGTGATTGGAGCTGTATGACACCAGGAGGATGTTCTCCCGGTCCGCCAGGAAGACGGTCTCTGTCGTCTGCTCGATGACGTACTCGCGCGTGACGCTCTGGGGCAGGACGCAGGCGCTCTTCAGGCCCCACGAGGAGAGCGGCACGTCGCCTAGCACGAGATCCCAGCCCTCCAGGTACTTATGGAGCTCGACGATGAGGCCCGCGTAGCTCCTGGTGTTCGTCGTGCCTGTCTCACCGGCGAAGTACGCCTTCTCCTTGTTGGTCAGGATGTACTCGCGCGTCTCATGGGCGCCGACGACTATCTGCAGCCCCTGGCGACGACCCTTGAGAGGAAGCTTCTGCGAACCTGATGTCTCTTTCGGGTCTCTGATCGTGGCTTCTCCTGTGAGACGTCTGCAACTTCCCTGCCATGCCCGATGCCGCCCGTCAGGCGGGCCTTCCGACTCGACGGCCGCTCACGGGCGTCAAGCGCGTTGACGATGCTCGCCGTGCCGCGGGCCACGCGCTCCGGATTACCGGCGTCCGGCTTCCCCAGATACACCGCTCGCCCGGCCGTGCAACCGCCGGGCGACCGATGAGATGCCCTGCGAGCCTTCTGTCCGCGCTATTCCAGTGCCAGGGCCGGAAGGGTCACGAGCTGACCCGTCTCCAGGCTACAGGCGCCCAGGATCTCCTCCTGCGACCGCTGCCCCCCACCGAAGATGAAGAGGATCTTCTTCGGCTCGGGCACCACTATGTCATAGAGGTTCGCGTCGATCGCCAGGTCGTCACCACCGCCGCCCCGCCACTCCTCCTCGACCTTCTTTACCTCGCGGAAGTCGCCCAGCCCGCCCGCGCCGTAGTCATCCTGAAGCCCGACCGCCACCGTGAATCGCCAGTCGGCCGCGGCGCCGTTGATGGCGTCGATCGGAACACTTATTCTGATGGTGCCGTTCGCCATGTCCGTCTCGACACTCGCACCGATGTCAACACGCTCGGCGGACGCGTCTATGACTTCCACGATCTCTCCGGCCGCAAAGATCTGATACTCGGACGGCTCGGCCAGACCCGCGTTCGCGTTGCGCCGGAGCTCTCCGTCGCCGCCCTCTTCCGTGTCGATGGCGACCGCGACCATGGTCAGCCGGTTGCCGACGTTCCACGGATCGACGAGGTTACGGATCGTGAACTCGAAGATCAGCGAGCCGTTTTCTTTCTCGATAGCGAACGACAGAAGGTCCGCCTCTCCACCCTCTCCAAACGCCTCGTTCAGAGGATACGTGTAGTCCCCGTCGCCGGTGTCGTCTCCGACCGGGTCGTCCCATCTCGCCAGTTCCTCGGCCGTCGCGGGAATCGCGACGGCAAGAAACGCAAGGAGCACAACAACGCCGCGCAACAGTCTCACTCCTGCCCCCTTGGGTGCAGCAACGCCTGAGCGTTCCTTCGGCCCCGTTTCAGTCCTGTCCATCCGTGTGCGTCCGCCGGCCCCCGCCGCACGCGACGGCGCCGGATGGTCTCACCGCACACAATCTACTCGCCCGCGAGCAGTTTGTCTATCTCCACGACGGCGGCGAAGAGCGACGCATAAGAAGCTTTAGTGCTATCCAGAGCGGCCTGCAGCTCCGGATTCATCAGATTCTCGATCTCCGGGTAGCTCGTCACCTGCGGGCGCGGTATCGCGGTC
>DAOWER010000192.1 GCA_030638405.1 Candidatus Eiseniibacteriota bacterium
GAGCGCGAGCAGACGCTCAACCAGCTTCTGGTTGAGATGGACGGCTTCGAGTCCAACGAGGGAGTGATCTTACTGGCCGCCACCAACAGGCCGGACGTTCTCGATCCGGCGCTGCTGCGCCCCGGCCGCTTCGGCCGGCAAATAGTGGTGGACCGGCCAGAGCTGCAGGGAAGGGTCGGCATTCTCAAGGTGAGTGCGCGGGACGTCACCGTGGACGAGAAAGTCGATTTCCAGATCATCGCCCGTGGAACGCCGGGGCTGTCCGGCGCGGACCTGGCGAACCTCGTGAACGAGGCGGCACTCCGGGCCGCGCGGGTCGGGCACGAGGCCGTCGAGATGGATGACTTCGAGGAAGCCAAGGACAAGATAATGCTCGGCATGGAGAGAAAGAGTGTCATCCTCTCCGACGAGGAGATTCGGACGACCGCCTACCACGAGGCCGGTCACGCGCTCGTGTCGTGGCTCACGCCGGGAACGGACCCAATACACAAGGTCACGATCATCCCGAGAGGTCACGCGCTCGGGATAACGCACTTCCTTCCCGTGGACGAGAGACACAACTACAGCAGGCAGTACTGGCTGAACGCGCTGACCAGCGCCCTCGGAGGACGAGCCTCAGAGAAGATCGCCCTCACTGATATCAATACCGGCGCCGCACAGGACATCAGCTACGCAACGGAGATCGCGCGGCGGATGGTATGCGAGTGGGGTATGAGCGACGCACTCGGACCAGTGACCTTTGGGAAGGAAGAGGGTCAGATCTTTCTCGGCCGAGAGATAGGCAGGACCAAGGACCACAGCGAGGCCACCGCCGTTCTGATTGACAAGGAGATTCGCGCACTCGTCGATGACGCCAGCGTTCGCGCCGAGAAACTTCTGTCAGCCAACCTCGATAAGCTGAACTTGCTTGCCGAGACGCTCCTCGAGCGCGAGACGCTCACCGGAGACGACGTCAACGAACTGTTCGGTGTCGCCACGAGCCACGAGGGCGACGCCGCTGAAAACACCGACGATGAGACCTCGTCCGGTGACGGGAAGGACGAATCCGACGCGGAAGCACCGGCTCCGTCCCTCTGGCCCGAAGACGCCGAACCCCCGACAGAGTAGCCCATGACCGACGTCCTTTCCCCACGAGCACTGCTCATCGCGTCGCGTGAGGACGCCGCGCGCGAGATGCTGAAGATCGGCGTCTGCAAGGGCGGCGTCGATGCGATGGAGGGGAAGGCACGCACTCTGGTCGTGAAGGTCACCGACGCCACTGTTCCCGCCGCGCACGTCCTCAAACAGCAGATGCTATCGCTCGGCGGTGACGCTGCCGTCGCCAAGGACGTCATCACGCACGCCGTTGACTCGACCGACGTTCTCATCATGGGAACGCCCAGGCAGATGCGCGACCTCACGCGCAAACTGTCGTGGCAGCCGTTCGGTCTTCCGGAACTCGGGGAGCGCATCGGCGAGCTGCTCGACACGCTTGATGGGTCCGGGGCCACCGTCCTGCGCGCGGGACCGTACACTCTCAACCTCTCGGAACGGGTCCACATCATGGGCGTTCTCAACGTCACTCCGGACTCGTTCTCCGACGGCGGCGACTACCTTCGCCCCACGGCCGCCGTCGAGCGCGCTCTCGCCATGATCGAGGAGGGCGCCGACATCATAGACGTCGGCGGGCAGTCCAGCAGGCCCGGGTCGGAGCCAGTGACCGAGGACGAGGAACTCAAGCGCGTGATGCCCGTGATCGAGCGCGTGCGCGAGGAGTGGGACGGACCTCTTTCTATCGACACTTACCGGGCTCGTGTCGCCGAGGAAGCGCTCAAGGCCGGCGCCTCGATCGTGAACGACATATCCGCCTTCACCGCGGAGCCCGCGACGGGCGGCGTGACGGCTGACGCCGGCGCGGCGGCGGTGCTCATGCACATGCGGGGAACTCCGGCAACGATGCAGGAGAACCCTTCCTACGAAGACCTGATGGGGGAAGTCGCGTTCTTCCTCGAATCGGCCGTAGAGCGGGCAATCTCAGCGGGGGTCGGCGACGACCAGATTGCCGTTGACCCGGGAATAGGATTCGGGAAGACTACGGAGCACAACCTGGCGATACTCAGGAGGCTGCCGGAACTCGCCGTCCTGGGGAAGCCGATCCTGGTCGGGCCGTCGAGGAAGAGCTTCATCGGGAACGTGCTCGGCCTGCCCGCGGGGGAACGGCTCGAGGGGACCCTCGCAACGGCCGCCTACGCCGTGGCGCAGGGAGCGAGGATCATACGGGTGCACGACGTCAGGCCGACAATCCGCGCGGTGCGGATGGTGGAAGCGTGTATCGCATCGTCCGCGTAGCGGGCCGCGCGAGGACGAGACAGGGCAAGGCAGGGCAGGGCAGCGGGAGCCGTCGCGATCAGGCCTTCCGGGGCGAGAACGTCCGAACCCCGAACCTTCGGAGAGAGAAGCGATGTCAGGCTGGAGAATCGTCATAGACCTCGTCGACGTAGTGATAGTCGCGTTCATAGTGTACCACCTGCTCCTCCTGCTCCGAGGAAGGCGCGCGATGCAGATGCTGACGTCGCTCTTCGTGATCGTCATCATCGGGTTCGTCGCACGCTGGCTCCAGTTCGACGCGCTGAACTGGCTCATGTCCGGCCTCAAGGGCATCTGGGCCGTCATCTTCGTGATCCTGTTCCAGGACGACCTCAGGAGACTGCTCGGCCAGGCCGGGCAGAGCCGCTTCCTGAGACCGCTCGTCAAGCTCGAGGAGCATCAGTCGATAGACGCCATCGTCGCCGCATCGAAGACCATGTCGCAGAAGAGCACCGGCGCACTGATGGTCGTCGAGCGCTCCGCCAGACTCACCAATTACTATCAGACCGGCGTCCAGCTGAACGCCCCGGTGGTGTCCACCCTGCTGGAGTCGATCTTCACACCGCTCACGCCTCTCCACGACGGAGCGGCCATCATTAGCAGCAACCAGATCGTGGCGGCACGCTGCACGCTTCCCCTCTCACAGAATCCATACTTCGTCCACACTCTTGGGACACGGCACCGCGCCGCCGTCGGACTGACGGAGGAGACCGATGCTGTTGTGGTCGTCGTCTCGGAGGAAACCGGAGAGATATCGCTGGCGCTCGCGGGGCAGATCTCGAGGGGCCTCTCCCCCGGCGCGCTGAAGGAGAGACTTGTACAGCTTCTGAGACCAACACCGGCTGAGGGAACGGGAAGCTAGAGGAGACCTGATGTACGACCATGAGAGAACTAATCGCATCATCGCATGGGCGTTCGGAGCATTCTCGCTGATCATGTACCTCATGACCACCGCGCCGGTCGTGGCGTTCTGGGACAATGGGGAGTTCGTTGCTGTCGGCTACACCCTCGGCGTCGGCCACCCGCCCGGCTCTCCGTTCTACACTCTGATCTCGAGGCTGTTCTCAGTGTTGCCGTTCGCCAATCCGGCTCAGGCGGTCAACTTCGAGTCGGTGGTGTCCGCGGCGCTGGCGCTCATGCTCCTCTACCTAGCGATCGCAAAGATGGCCAAGCGATGGGAGGGCGCGGTACGGAGCTTCAGGGAAGGACTTCCCACCTACGTAGCCGGGATCACCGCCTGCCTCTTCACAGGGTTCTCGTTCAGCTTCTGGGAGAACGCGCTCGAGGCTGAGGTGTATGCCACCAACATGCTGGTAATGACGGGGTCGCTCTGGCTGATCATGAGGTGGTCGGAGGTCCGCGAGGAGCCCAGGGACAGACGGTACCTGTACTTGATCATGTACCTGTTGTCCGTGGGGATCGGGATCCACATGGGCAGCCTGCTGTGGGCGCCCGGCATCCTGCTCTTCATGATCTTCTTTGAGCGGAACTACCTCGGGGTCATCTTCCTCGGCCTGCCGCTGCTCGTGGGCTTCGTGCTTCTTTCGAAGGGCATGGACTGGTACAGGGGACCCTTGGGTCTGTGGTTGATGTGGGCCGCCGTGACGGTCTTCTATGCGACACCGGCGCTCTGGCCCAAGCAGCAGAAAGTCAAGGGCAAGCGCGCGAAGGACCCGAAGACGCATCCCGCGGTCATGCCCTCGTGGCTGACGATAGGGCTGGCCCTGGTGAGCGTTGTTCTGCTCTTCGCCACGACATCGGCGCACGGCAGTGGCGCGGGCGCATGGTACGTCGGCGGCGCGGCCGTCTCGGCAGGAGCCGTGTTTCTCTTCGTTCGCCTGCTTCGCACGGGCACGATCGACAGGCCGGAAATCCCCGCCAGGATGGTCCTGGGAACGGTGGCCCTGGCAGTCATAGCACTCTCGGTGCACGCGTATCTCCTCATAAGGGCCCGCCTCAATCCCGCCATCAACGAGTCCGACCCTGACACGTGGGGCGCGGTCCTCGATGTGATGAGGCGCAAGCAGTACGAACCAATGAGGTTCTTCCCACGAAGAACCCCGTTCATCAACCAGTTCAGGATTCTCTGGGGGTACTACCGCATTCAGTTCCCCGTGTTCCCCCCCGTTCTGTGGTTCGCGTCCGTCCCCTCGTTCCTCCTGGCGATATGGGGCGCTATTGCGCACCTCAGGCGCGACAGAAGGACTGCGGTCATGATGCTCGTCGGCTTCGCCATCGCGTCCGTCGGGCTTCTCTTCTACCTCAACATCTCCGACCACGAGGTCAGGAGCCGCGAGTACTTCTGGGTGCCGTCCTACGTGGTCCTCGCCATCTGGATGGGAATAGGCTCAGGAGCGATAATCCGATGGGCCGACAAGATGGGAAGTGCCTACCGCAACGTCATGGTGGGGGCGCTTCTGCTGTTCGCGGCCATGCCCATCGTCATGCAGTACCACGTAATGGACAGGAGCGAGAACAAGGTCGCGTACTACTACGGTTGGAACATGATCAACTTCCTCGAAGAGGATGCGATCATCATCACGAACGGAGACAACGACACGTTCCCGCTCTGGTACCTCCAGCAGGTCGAAGGTATCCGCACCGACGTGGACATCGTCAACCTCTCGCTGATACAGATCAACTGGTACATCGAGCAGCTGAAGGACCGTGAAGTACCAATGAGCTTCACGTACGACGAAATTGACCGCATGACGCCCTATTGGACCCGCGACGCCGACACCGGGGAACTGAAGCTGATCACACTGCGGGACATCACACTTCACGACATCATACGGGAGAACAACTGGAAGAGGCCCATCTACTTCGCCGTCACCGTTGATGACTTCATGGGCTACTACGACAACCTCGAGCTGGAGGGCATGGTCTTCCGTCTCAGGCCCGAGGTGGGGCGTCACATGATCAATGTCGAGAAAACATACGAGAACTGCTTCGAGAACTACAGATACGACAGCCTCGTCGACGTCGATGACGGCTGGAGAATCATGGACGAGATCTACAAGCCTCCGACGACAACGCGTCTGGTGACCAACTATGCCGCCGGGTTCTCACGTCTGGGCTTCAAGGCGATGCAGACGCCTCCGATCAACGCGGAGGAGGCGGTCCGCCTCTACAACCTGGCCCTGAAGTTCGCGCCGAGCTACGGCCCCGCTCTGAACGGGCTCATCGCCATCCACGCCGTCCACATGAGGCAGCCGGAGAAAGCGCTTCCGCTGGCAGAGAGGCTCCTGGAGGCCCAGCCTGAGCGCGTCGAGACGTGGGTGAGATACGGTGGGGTCCACCTGATGATCGCTGAGAGGGTGGACAGAAGCGGCAGGGAGGTGGAGGCTCTGGCGCATTTCGAGGAAGCCGTGCGCGCCTACGAACACGCTCTGAGCCAGGAGCCGGACAGGCGCGAACTCTACCCGCCGCTTCTTTCGATGTACCAGAAGCTGGGCAGAACCCAAGAGCTGAACAGCCTGCTGGACCTGTGGGGCAGATACGCACCCGAGGAGCTTGAGGATCTGATGGAATCGGGCGCGGAAATGAACCTCATGAAGTAGTGCGCCAGGCTCGACACCGGCGGCTCCCGTCGGCCGGTGTCCGTCGCTCTGGAGAAACGAACGACACTAACCGCGGAGGATGACCGAGGCCGGTCCGTCCTCCGCGGTCAGGTACTGTCCCGCCACGCGCACGATATCGTCGTTGGTGATCCCTCTCACGATGCCCGGAAGTCTGTCGATGTGCTCGTAGCCCATCCCTGCCACTTCCGCGAAGGCGTAGCTCGCCGCCCTCGTAGCACCGCGCTGCATGGAGATCTCGAGCATCCCTGCAAGGTAGCGCCGCCCTCTGTCCAGTTCGTCTTGTGAGAGCCCGTCCCGCGACAGTTCGGAGAGCTCCGAGACAAACGTGCCGACCGCGGTCTCCTCCTGACCCGGTGGCGTCGTCACGTAGCCGACGAGCGCGCCTCCGCAACAAGCCGGAACCGGCATCGCTCTGACGCTGTACGCGAACGGTGGCTGTTCGCGCAGCGCTCGCCAGAGCCTCCCTCCCATCATCGTCAGCGCGCTGGACACCACGTGCATCGCCGCCGACTCCCGCGTTCCGATTGCGGGGCCGGGGAAGCCGACCGCGACCGAGGACTGCCCTTTCCGCTCGAACGCCTCGTCCACCCGACCGCGAGGCGGCGGCGCGCTGACAGTGTCTCCTTCGGGCGCCGCCGATCGGGAGAGGCCGGACAGAGCCCGCTCGAGTTCGTCCGCGGCCCTGCCGGCCGAGACATCGCCGGCCACGCAGACGAAGAGGCTCCCGGCCGCGAATCGCCGCGAATGCCACTCGGCGGTACTCCCGGGGGACATGGCCGAGAGCGTCTCTGCGGTCCCTGCGATCGGACGACCGTAGGGATGGCCGGGGAAGAGCAGTGGCACGAGGCGCAGCATCGTCCTGCGGAAAGGATGGTCCTCGGCCTCCCCCAGCTCCGCGAGCGCCTCGGTGCGGACGGCGTCGAAGTCATCGGCGCGGAGCGCCGGGCGAACCACGGCCTCGCAGAGAATCCCCAGCGCCTCTCTCAGGTGCTTCGCCAGGACGGTCGCGCCCGCGCCGAAGCCGTCGCGATCGACCGAGACAGAGATGCCACTGCCCAGATCCTCGATGTCGTCGGCGAGCTGGTCCGCGGACCGTGAGGCGGTTCCTCTGAGCATGTGTTTGAGAGTGAGATTCGTTACTCCGAGCAGGGAATCCGGTTCGTCCCGGAACCCTCCTCTGAATCCCAGAGCCACCGAGACGAGCGGCAGATGTGGCGATTCCCTGACCACCAGGGACGCGCCGTTTGAGAGCGTCCTCCGTGAGCACGTCGCGTCCGGGATCTCCCGTGCGATGTGAGGTCTCACAAACCTCTCGCTCCCGGCCCACGCTACCGGAGTCTCCCCCACCAGATGTTCTGCGACGCGGCTGCTGCCGGACACCGCGGCAGAGACCAGGACGTCCGGGCCTTCCCCGGCGGCGCTGCTTCCCTCGGGCACGTAGGCGACCATCGCCGCCGTCTCGGCGTCGAGGTAGCCGTTAGCTGCTCGCATCACGTCGTCAGGTGTCACCGCTGCCAGGCGGTCGACATACTCCTCGGCGTACCCGTAGTCTCCCATCGTCTCGAAGAAGCCCAGGGTCATCGCCATGGTCTCGACGGTCTCATGCTCCAGGAGGTACCCGGCCTCGAGTCGTTTCACGCTTTTGACCATCTCGTCCGCCGCGACAGGTGTGCTCTGCAGGCGACGAATCTCCGCGAACACGTCCTCGACGATCCTCGCCGGAGGCGCGCCCTGCGTCCCGACGGCGTGCACCGCGAACACGCCCACGTCTCGATGCGCCACAACAGACGCGCTGACATCGGACACGAGGCCGGAGGAGGTCTGCAGTGATTTGCGGAGGCGACTGCTTCTTCCAAGCCCGAGCAGGCCGCAGAGCACGTCCAGAACGGGTATGTCGGGGTCGCGCACGGCGGGTGCCCCGAAGCCCACTATGAGATAGGGCTGCCGGAGGCTCCCGGCAAGGACCGAGGAGCCCGGCGTCCACGCGGGTCGAGTGCCGGCGCGCTCCTTCCGCCCACCGCCGGCCCCCTCGTGCTGTCGGCCGTCCCCTGCCGACAGGAGCTCCCGTGCTCGAGCTACGACCTCCCCCGCGTCCACGTCTCCCACGACCACCTGGACCATGTTCCTTGGGGTGTAGTGCGCATGGAGGTGGTCCGACAGAACGGAGCCGTCGATGACAGCCAGCGTCTTCTCGGTGCC
>DAOWER010000270.1 GCA_030638405.1 Candidatus Eiseniibacteriota bacterium
GTGCACTCCGCACGTTCTGCCGGCAGCACAGTATCAAGAGGTCGGAGGAGGGTGCCATCGACCTGATGCGGTCATCGAGAGCTCCGAGTCCGCCCACTGAGCCCCCGAGCGTGCTGACAGGGACTCCTGCGACCGTTTCTCGGCAGAGACCACTGGCCTCACCAGATGCTGACCCATCACGTCGTGAATAGCCTTGTAGAGGGCCCCCGCTACCAAAGATGAACCGCCCGGGCCTTATGGTCCGGGCGGTTCGCGTGGTAGGGCCCGGACCATGAGGTCCGGGCTGCCTCGCGTTTCGCGGAAACTCCAGAGTGTGGCCAGTCCTTCAGTCACGCAGGACAGTGTGGTTGCCTCCTATGGGTCTACTACGTCGAGAGCCAGCTTGCGGACGAGGTAGTTGCCCTTGAGCCACGCGTTGGGGTTGCCCTTGGTCGACTCGCCGGAGGTGAGCATCACCTGAAGCTCGAGTTCGCAGTCCTGAGCCGAATCGCCTGGGCGGACTTTCATAGGAAGGGCCGTCACCGCCGCCCCGGGATACTCAGGAACGTCGTCGCCCACGACCCGGCAGGACAGCGGCAGGGTGACGTCCCATCCCGGCGCGAACTTCGAGAAGGACCCGGTCTCGATCCGTCTCGGGTCGATGTAGAGCCAAGCGTTGCGGACGGGCGCCGGCGCCTCGTCACCCGCGTGTCGCCCGATGATCGTAATCACTGTCCGGGTTTCGCCGCGCGGGACCCTGAGCAGGAACCGTCCGTCAGGCTGGCGGAGTGAGAGACGAGTCGTCGCATCGAGGATGTCCACGATGGTCTTCGCCTCGTCCTTCCACGGTCCGGTGTCCGCGTGGCAACTCGTGCATGAACGGCTTCTACCGCCGATCCCCACTGCCGGTGGGTATCCGAGAGCGTTAGTGGAAGCGAGCAGCAGTACGGTGCACAGTCCGGCAACCAGCGAGCACTTCATTCCGTCTTCCCTCCTTCGCTCCTAGCGCAGCAGCTTCCGCACATGTTCTTCCAGATCATCCTGGGTCAGTCCGGGGTAGTGGGACGTCTCGACGATCGTCCCCTTTCTGTCGATGAAGAAGATGTTGTTGACCGGGCACGAATCGGGAACGTATCCGCCGGCGTAGCGCTCGGTGACCTTTCCGTCGGCGTCGATTAGGAAGGGGAAACCCACGTCCAGCTTCGCGATCGCATCTCTCACGGTCTTTTCGTCTTCTCCGAGCACGCTGATTGCCACGACCTCCACAGAGTCTCCGAACGTCGCGCGGAGCTCATCGAGGCGCGCCATGCCAGCCTGGCAGCCGCCACACAGATTCGTGAACCAGAGGACCACGGCCTTCGACGCCAGGAAGTCCTCCAGGGATATCTGGGCAAGAGAGGGCAGTGTGAAGTCGGGTGCCGTTCGAGGGCTGCTGGGCGCGCCCACCTCGGCGCCCGGCGAAGTGCCCGAGACCGCGACCAGGAGCACTGAGGCAAGAACGATGGCGACAACCGCTTGCGCTTTCATGAGATCTCCTTCCGCTCGGCCGATGCGAAGGCGGGACGGCAGTGCTACGCATCACCATCCGTCTGCCTGTTCGCCCGGCCGGTCCACTCGCGTAGCTCGTCAGAAGACGAGCACCTTGTCGGCCTCGAGCGTCAGATTCGTCAGCTCATCCAGAGTGCTCCGCCTGCACCCTTCGAGGATCTCCTCCTCACCGAGTCCGCGAGCATCCATGCACGCGCCGCAAAGCACGACCTTGCCCGTGCGCACCAAGGGCTTCAGCATCCGCTCGACGTTGTAGTACCCGTTTGGGGTTTTCTGACCCCTCTTGGCGCAGGCGACTGCGTCGCCCATGAGGAAGACAACCAGGTCGAGAGCGTCTGCGGTCGGCAGGAGGTTGTCGGCCAGACGAAGGCCGTTGTAGCACCGCTCGCTGCCGTACGGCGGGTCATTGAGAATGAACATGATCTTCACAGGTCGCTCCTCGTCATCTGTGTGTTCACCGGGGCAGACGGGCTACGGGAGCCAGGTCCGACCACTCCTCATGTTCGAGAGGAAGTACCGGGCGTACGCGCGCTTGGCCCAGAGCCACCTCCGGCCCACGCTCATGCTAGCCCGGTTGCGCGGGGGCCGGACCGGGTCTGCCATCATGTGGGCCGCCCTGTCTCCAAGATCCATGACGCATCTTACGAACAGCGGACGGGGCGCCGCGTGCTCGCCCCCGCGGATATCGGCCGCTATGCTCCGCGCGGCCGCCTTGGCCATCTGCACCGTCATGTGCCCGGTCTTCGGGAAATTGACCGGGACCGGAGGTTGGTCGACCGGGGAGGTGGCCACCGTGACGCCCACCGCATAGACGTTGTCGAACTCCGTGTGCCGGTAGTAGTCGTCGACCGGTACGAATCCCTTCGGATTGCCGAGGCCCGGGGATTCAGTGACGACCCGGGCGCCCGCAAGGGGTGGGATGATCAACGAGTAGCAGGATTCGAAGCTGTGGCCGTCAGCGAGCTCCACTGACGAGTCCGTGATCTTCGACACCGCTGCGGACGTGTGATAGGGGATGTCCCGCTCCTCGAACTCGCCCTCCAGGAACTGCCTCGCGCGGCCCATTCCGCCGACCCCAAAATGCCCAAGGACCGGTTCCGGCGTGACGAACGTGATCGGAACGAGGTGTCGAGCATTCCGCCGCCTTAGCGCGTGGTCGACCTCGAAGGCGAACTCGTAGGCGGGTCCCAGGCAGCTCGCCCCGGGCGCGGACCCGATGACCATGGGTCCCGGATCATCCAGAAAGCGCTTCCAGGCCTCGGCCGCTTCTTCGGTCTCGGGCGGCGACATCAGGGAGTGCCCCGGTCCGTCGAAGGGGCCGAGCCCGGGAACCGCCTCGTTGGCGCTACGGTGCCCGGTGGCAACCACGAGGAAGTCGTACTCGATCTCCTTCCCGCCGACGGCCACTGTGCGGGCCTGAGTATCGACAGCAGTAGCCTCGCCAGGGACGAACTCGATCCCTTTCGAGCTCAGCGAGCTGTCGAGGTCGAACGAGATGTCATCCATGGTCTGATGCCCCATAGCGACCCACGGCAGCGATGGGATGAAGACGAAAGAGCGATCCCTGGAGATGAGAGTGATCTCGCGCTGCTCCCGAGGAAGCAGGCGGCGGAGTTCGTGTGCAGCGGTTAGCCCGCCGAACGAGCCTCCCAGGACAACGATCCTCGTCCGCGTCGTGCGGCCCATCGTCATGCTCCTTTCGTGCAGGCAGAGGCGCCAGGCAATACACGGACTGCGCCGTTCACTGCATTCACTCGCCGACGCCTACCTCGAATCCCGAGCGCGCCAGTCAGGCACTCCGTCCTCGAGCCGCACCGCCCTGAAGCCGTGCGCCTTGAGCACTTCCACCGCCTCGACCGCCAGAACGCAGTACGGGCCGCGGCAGTACGCCACGACCTCCCGGTCACGCGGAAGCTCCCCCAACCTCTGCTCGAGATCATCGAGCGGGACCGAGAGGGCACCCGGGATGTGAGCTGCGCGATACTCTTCGGAAGGCCGCACGTCCAGGACCGTCACTTCGCCCCGCCGCACCCGCTCAAGCAGGTCTTCCGAGTCCACCGGTTCCATGACGCCGCGGTGAGCAAGGAAATCCCGCGTTACGCTCTCGATCTCTGCCAGGTGTGCCTCGGCCAACTGTCTGAGCCCCTGGTAGAAGACGCACACGTCTTGGTCCGCCAACCGGTACCTGACGTGCACGCCCTCCTTCTCTCCTTCCACGAGACGCGTCGCGCGAAGCACCTGGAGGTGGTGAGAGGTGTTTGCGACGCTCTGCCCGGCCAGCTCGGCGAGCATCTCCACCGTCCGCGGGCCCTGACACAACAGGTCAAGCAGCTCCAGGCGCCGCGGGCTCGAGACGGCCTTGCCGATACGGGCGAATTCCTCATAGATCGCGTTCTTGAATTGCCGTGGAGTAATCATCATACGTCCTCCTCAAATATTCAAGCGACTCTTTGAATATAGGCCTGGGCCCGCCCGCCGTCAAGAAGCAAATGGCGCTCGTGTTAGCCTTGCCTCCCCCGCGGGCCCGTCGACACTCGTGACGCTGGTGACGGCATACCCCGATCCCTCTGCCCGACCGCTCCATCACGCCGCCGGCCCGACTCTCACCATCTCCCTCGTCTCCTGCTTGACGCCTGCATAGAGCCAGTGCGCCGTCACGACGGGCGGTCTTTCTGAATCGGCTACATATCGGGCCCCCGCTACCAAAACACAGAGAAGCCCGGGTCTTCGGACCCGGGCTTCCTGCATCTGTCTCTCTCAGCCCAGTCGCGCAAGCTCATCCTCATCCCCCACGACGAACAGCTTCTGCGAACCAATGACGCGCTTAAGGAAGTGATCCTCCGCCCTCCGGCACTCCCCAAACTCCTCGGCGCTCATCACGTGCGGATCAACCTCGCGGCCGATCCGCTCTGACACCCCGGCCAGCAGGCGAGAGACTTCTTGGAGCCCCGTTCCGCCAATGACCATCAGGTCCACATCGGACTGCGCACCCTCACCACCACGGGCGACTGAACCGAAGACGAAGGCGACGGATATCGGCGCCCCAGTCAGGACGTCGCTGAGAATCTCGGCGAGACCGATCGTCTTCATCACCAGGCTGCGGATGTCGTTGTGAAGCGGATGGACTTTGTTCGCGCTGTAGTAGGGGCGGTTGCCGTCTCGTCGGGCTGTTACGAGGTCCATCTCCTCGAGCTTCTTGAGCTCCTGGCTCACGGTCCGGACGCCAACCCAGAGCGACGCTCGATCTCGCGGACATGGAGCTTCTCGGCCGAGATACCGAAGAGCAGGCGGGACAGGCGGCCGCGGCGTGTACTTCTGCTCAAGAAACGCCTTGACTCTGTAGTATGGTACAGGGTGTACGATTGGTCTCGGACGGAGGCGGAAGCATGCGTGAGCATCTCTTGAGTATCGGCCAGGTCGCCAGGCTTGCCGCGGTCGGAGTTCAGACAATTCGGTACTACGAGCGCGAGGGGCTCCTCGAAGAGCCTCCTCGCAGCGAGTCGGGGTACCGCCAGTACTCACCGGAGGCCGCGGTTCGCATCAGGTTCATCAAGCACGCGAAGGAACTCGGGTTCTCTCTGAAGGAGATCAAAGAACTCCTTTCCCTTCGGGCCGACTCCGCGGCCGACTGCGCCGGTGTCCGTGAGCGAGCTACCGCCAAAGTCTCCGAGATCGAGGCGAAGATGCAGAGCCTCGCGAGGATGAGGGAGGTTCTCCTGAGGCTCACGGCGACCTGCACTGGAACCGGCCCAACGAGCGAGTGCCCGATACTCGAGGCGCTGGATCAGGAGGGAACAGATTGACGCGTCCCGCGGACGCGGGGTCCAGCGGCTGCGGGATACACGTCGGGAGTGCGGGTTCGTGCTCACTCCTGGAAACCGAACGCCGTTCCGAAAGGAGCGGGAATCTCAAGGGCGAACGGGAGGAGGTTTGGCATGATTGTCAAGCGGAAGGTCGAGGTGTTCAGCGCTGGGTGTTCCCTGTGCCGAGAGACGATCAATCTCGTCAACCGCCTCGCCTGTTCCTCCTGCGA
>DAOWER010000247.1 GCA_030638405.1 Candidatus Eiseniibacteriota bacterium
AGGAATCGCGACTGGCGCGCTGGGAGGGCGTCGCCGCAGCGGCGGTCAAGCAGTCGCGTGGCGTCTTCGTCCCGAGGATTCGCGGCGTCCGCGACCTCGCGGCCGTCTACGGCCAGGTGCGCGGGTACGACCGCGCCTTGGTCGCCTGGGAGGAAGAGGCGGAGGCGGGCTTGAAGGACGCTCTGAGCAACCCAACGCCCCGGCGGGTCCTCCTCGTGGTGGGCCCCGAAGGTGGGCTGGCGGCCGACGAGGTCGAGGGGCTCGTGGCCGCGGGGGCCACGCCCGCGAGCGCCGGACGCCGTGTGCTCAGAGCCGACTGGGCCGCGGCGGCGGTGGCCGCGATGATATCGCACGAGGTAGGGGGACTTCTGCCCTAGGCGGTCCCAGAAAGCGTTTGACAGCGCCCGCTGAAGGCCGTATTATCCAAAGTCTCTACATTCCAGACCGAATCATGCACGCGGTCGGCGAGTCCGGCGGTGAGTGCAGGGGTTCGTTTTCTCAACTTAAGCCAGCGTGTCCGGCGCCCGGAGGGAGGTGGATATGAATGCCGGGAGTCCGCGTCAAGGATGGCGAGTCGTTTGAGCGCGCGTTGCGCCGATTCAAGAAGAGATGCGAAAAGGCGGGCGTGCTTTCCGACCTTCGGAAGCACTCGCACTTCGAGAAGCCGAGCGAGCGCAAGAAGAGAAAAAGAAGCGCGGCCAAGCGTAAGCTCCGCAAGCTGAAGCTGAAGCAGAACAAGCGCTAGCACGGCGTAGATCCAGGGACGGGCAATGAATATCCTGGAGCGTCTGGAGAGCGACATGGTCAAGGCGGCCAAGGCTCGGGATTCCGAGCGGTTGGGCGTCATAAGGTTCGTGCGCTCCCGGACCAAGAACCTTGAGATTGAACTCAGGCGCGAGCTCAAGGACGAGGACGTCGTCGAGGTCCTCGCGAGGATCGCGAAGCAGCACAAGGAATCCATCGAGCAGTTCCAGGAGGGCGGTCGGGACGAACTCGTCGAGCGCGAGCGCAGACAGCTGGCCGTGATAGAGGAATACCTGCCCGCGCAGCTCGGCGAGCATGAGCTCCTGGAGATTCTGTCCGAGGTCA
Organism: Candidatus Eiseniibacteriota bacterium; assembly: GCA_030638405.1. Lineage (GTDB taxonomy): Bacteria > Joyebacterota > Joyebacteria > Joyebacterales > Joyebacteraceae > JALGZG01. Next base: position 1,090 of record DAOWER010000247.1, read on the forward strand.
TCGAGGAAACGGGCGCCGCTGGCCCCCGTGACATCGGGGTGGTCATGAAGACCATCATGCCCCGGGTCAAGGGACGGGCGGACGGGAAGATGGTGAAGACCCTGGTCCAATCGCGGCTGACCGGCGGCGACGAGGGCTAGAACGTATCCGGGGGAGTCACACGCGGGCCACACTGCACTCGCTTCTGAGTAGGCGGAGGACCAATGAAGCTCAGACAGTTGTTCGACGCGGCCATCGCGCACGGGGTCTCCGTCGACCCCAGAGGGCACACGAGGGTGGACAAGGTCCTCGAGACGACGAAGAAGGACTACGAGGCTCTCTCCGACGAGAAGAAGGGGCGCTACGACACCGAGCGGCTGACCAATCCGTACTCCGACTCGAGGCTCCTGTTCGGCGCGGACGACATCGAGGTCGAGAACATCCTCATGGGCATCGACATGGAGGTCGGCGAAGTGGTCCTCGCAGACCGGCTCCGGGAGAAGGAGCAGCCGGTCGACCTCATCTGGGCTCACCATCCGGAGGGCGCCGGCCTCGCCAATCTGGGTGGGGTGATGGCCATGCAGGCCGACATACTCAGTGCATTTGGTGTCCCCATCAATATCGCCGAGGGCCTTCTTGAACCCCGCATAAAGGAAGTCGAACGCAGAGTGATGCCGGGCAACCACATGCGCGCCGTCGACGCCGCCCGGCTTCTGAACATCCCGATGATCTGCACCCACACGCCGGCAGACAACTGCGTGGCCGGCCATCTGCAGGACCTCTTCGACCGGAAGAAGCCTGAGACCGTCGATGACGTCATCTGTGTGCTGCGGGAGATCCCCGAGTACGCGGAGGCCGAGCTCGCGGGATCGGGTCTCAAGGTCGTTGCGGGCAGCGAGAAACGCAGGTCGGGCCGCGTCTTCGTCGATATGACCGGAGGCACGAGCGGTTCCGAGAAGACGTTCGAGCGGCTCGCGAACACATCCGACATCGGCACCATGGTTGTGATGCACATTCCCGAAAAGCACCTGGAAGAAGCGAACAAACACCATATCAACGTTGTCATCGCAGGACACATTGCCAGCGATACGCTCGGCATGAATCTCCTCCTTGACGCGGTTGAGAAGGCCGGGCAGAAGAAGTTCTCGGTGATCGAGTGTTCCGGGTTCAGGCGTCACGAGCATTAGGGGCCGCTGTTCCCCCGACATCCTTAGACACTGCCGCAAGCGAGCCATGAACGAACACGCTCTTGGTGTCCTGGAGTACGACAAGGTCGTGACGATGCTTGTCGACAGGACGTCATTCGGACTGGGTTCTGAGAGGGCCGCCCGGCTGTCGCCCACCGTCGATCTTCAGTCGATCCGGGAGGATCTGCGAAGGACGAGCGAGCTTCGGAAGCTCCTCGACGACGGCGAGCGACTGCCGCTGGAGGGGGTCCGCGACGTGCGGGACGCCCTCGCCCGAAGCGAGGTGGAAGGCGCCTCCCTGTCGTGCGAGGAGCTCGCGGACGTCCGGCACACTCTGCTGGCCGTGGACCGGACCGCCGGGTTCCTCCGCTCGCGGCGCGAGGTTCTGGCCGCTCTGTGGGTGCTTGCCGAGCCGCTCGAGCCCGCGACCGACGTGAGCGACGCGATCGCCCGCGTAGTGGACGAGCAGTCGTTCACCGTGCGCGACAGGGCGTCGAGGGAGCTGGCGAGGATTCGGCGCTCGGTCGAGCGGACGAGGTCGAAGCTGGACGAGAAGCTGCAGTCGATCCTGGCGGGTGAGCTCTCGAAGGACACCATCCAGGAGGCGGCCGTTCACATCAGGAACGGACGCCACGTTCTGCCGGTCAAGCGGTCTTCGGGGGGGCGGCTCAAGGGCATAGTCCACGACCAGTCCGGCAGCGGCGCGACGCTCTTCGTCGAACCGCTGGCGACCGTCGAGCTCAACAACGAGCTGGCGGAGCTCCGGGCCGCGGAGAAGAAGGAGGTCGAACGCGTGCTCCGCGAGGTCACCGGCCTCGTGGGCACGAAGGCCTCCTCGATCCTGGGCTCGCTGGTCATCATGGGAGAACTGGACTACTACCGGGCGTCCGCGGTGCTGTCACGCGATTTCGAAGCGTCCGCGCCCTCGCTCAACCTGGACGGGCGGCTCCGCATCAGGGACGGACGGCACCCGGTGCTGCTCGAGACGGCGCGGAGGAGCGGCGGGGAGGTCGTGCCGCTGAACCTCGACCTCGGGACGGACGCGACGACGGTGGTCATCTCGGGGCCGAACGCCGGCGGCAAGACCGTCACTCTCAAGACCGTCGGGCTCCTGGCGTTGATGGCCCAGTCGGGCCTGCACGTGCCGGCCGGTGCGGACACCGAGCTCTCCGTGTTCCGTGACGTCTACGCGGACATCGGGGACGAGCAGTCGATCGAGCAGAGCCTCTCGACCTTCTCGTCGCACCTCAGGGTGATCGGGGAGATCCTCGGTGAGGCGCGCCACGACACGCTCGTTCTCATAGACGAGATGGGAGCCGGGACCGACCCGGACGAGGGCGCGAGCCTGGCCATAGCGATACTGGAAGAACTGACCACGCGCGGTGCGCCCACCATCGCAACGACGCACCTGGGGTCGGTGAAGAACCACGTGCACAACACTGACGGCATGGAGAACGCCTCGATGG
>DAOWER010000105.1 GCA_030638405.1 Candidatus Eiseniibacteriota bacterium
AGCCGTGCTACGTGGTTCAGAGCGTTCCGATCGAGGAGGAGTACATCTACGGCAGGACGGTCAGCTGGATCGTCGTGGACAGGTGGGTCGTCGTGAAGAAGGACTTCTACGACGAGGACGATGAGCTCCTGAAGACGCTGACCGTGGACAAATACGGGGACGTCGGCGGCTACTGGGTAGTGACGCGCTCGACGATGCATCACGTTCAGAGGGATCACACGACGACCATGGCTCTGGACGACGTCCAGCTCGACACGGGCATCCCGGACGGCAAGTTCACCGAGAGAATGATGACGAGGGGGCTCTAGGATGAGGAACCCTCTGGTCCGTCTGACGGTGGCCGTCGCGGTCCTCGGTGTGGCCCTCTCGGCGGCCCCCGCGGCCGCACTGGAGCCGATACACGTAGGCGGCTACGTTCGGCACCACACGGCACTCCTCATTGACGGCGGGGACTACTCGATTATTGAGAACACGCTCGACTTGACCCTGGATCAATCGCGCGGCAACGTCGCCTTCCGCGTAGACCCATACGTCTACCAGCGCCCGGGCGAGGACCTCGAGATGGACCTGCGCCAGGCGTACGTCGACATCTACTGGGACAGCGCCGACCTCCGTATCGGTAGGCAGCAGGTCATCTGGGGCAAGGGCGACGGCGTGTTCATAACTGATGTCGTATCGCCGAAGGACCTCCGCCGCTTTCTCCTGCCTGACTTCGAGGAGATTCGGATCGGAGTCGACGCGATGAAGTTCGACTACTACAGGGACAGTGGAGCGCTGGAAGTCGTCTGGATTCCTGTGTTCACTCCCATGCGTTCCCCGGATGACGGTTCCATCTGGGCAAGATCCACGGAGTTCCCGGTGGACCCGAGCTTCGATCTGTCATCGAAGGACGTCGATGCGTCCCTTGAGAACAGCGAGGTGTTTGCGAAGTACTCGCTTCTGTCATCCTCGTTCGATCTGGAGATGATGGCCGGATATGCCTGGGACGACGCACCTGCGATGCACATGTCTGCGGAGCTGGATCCGGACACCCATGAGATGATCTCCCTGGTCATCACTCCCCAGCACCACCGCCTGCCGCTCGCCGGCGGGAGCTTCAGCACCGCCGTCGGAGGGACTGTTGTGCGCGGAGAGGGGGCCTACTACTGGGGGAAGCACCTTCCCACCGCGAGCCCGTTGATCGGGGACGGCGTGCTCGAGCGCGACTACGTCCACTACCTGCTCGGTGTCGACTGGGCCCTTCTCGGTGTCAACGTGAGCGCCCAGTTCATCCAGGAGGTGATCCTGGACCACGACGACTCGCTGGCATCTGACGCGCACACCGACTGGCTGACCTTCCTGGCGAGCGACAGCTTCCTGAACGAGACACTGCATCTGGAGTTCTTCTCGTACCTCGGCCTGAGCGACAGTGACGCGCTGCTGCGACCGAAGGTCAGCTACGACATGGCCGACGGGTTCGAGGTCCTGGTTGGAGCAGACCTGTTCATGGGTGACGAAGGGACATTCGGGGCGTACCATGAGAACGACTCGGTATACGCGAAACTGAAGTACAGCTTCTGAGATCGTCTGGAAACCGCTGGCCTACTGAAAGGGGAAACGACAGTGGATATCGTCAAGGTTAAGGACGCTGAGCCCCGCGAGAACCCGCACGGTGTTGACGCGAGGGCCCTCCACGAGAGCGAGCACGCGCTTGTCTCCCACATCACGCTGCGGCCGGGCGAGGCGCTCAAGCGGCACATCACGCCCGTTGACGTGATCTTCTACGTCCTCGAGGGCACGGGGATCGTTGAGGTCGGGGAGGAGAAGATGGAAGCCGGCTCCGATACGCTGGTCGACAGCCCGGCGAAGATCCCGCACTGCTGGTACAACGAGAGCAGTGACGTGTTGAGGTTTCTAGTGATCAAAGTGCCGCGTCCGACTGGGCCGACCAAGGTGCTGTAGTACGGGTCGCATCAGTGGGTCGTCAGATCCGCGGATACCGAAGTAGTCCGAGCGCCTGGCCGCCGGGGGGGAGGCAGTCAGTTGGAAACTCATCTGCTGTGCCCCGCCATATCGAGAGGGCCCGCTCACACGAGCGGGCCCGGTCCGTTTCCCATCGATGGTCGTGCGGACTACCTGAACATCGCCTTCAGCGATCCCCAGCTCATCTCTTCAACTGCTGTCACACCGCAGGCTACACCCCAGGCCCCGATCAGCCCGCACGCGGGGTTGTTCTCCTGCGCGCAGGGCGAGTTCTCGTGCAGCGTGTAGGGCTCCTCCGGATTCGCGTCGCCGCAGAAGAGAGGGTCCTCGCAGATGTTGCCGTCGGTTCCCAGCAGAGCCGCAATGCAGCCCTCCCAGTCGCCGCCGGCGTTCCCGAAGATGTCACAGCAGGCTAGCGACGGTGCGACCGCACCGTTGCAGGACACGGCGTCGCCGTCGCTCCCGAAAGCGATGACGCAGTTCTCAACGGTCATGGGCGCCGCGTCATCGACGGCCAGTCCGGTTCCCGTCAGGCTCGCGTTCCCGAAGAATGTGCACCCGCTCGCAGCGAGAGAAGCGCCGCTGCCGACATGGAGTGCGGCTCCCTGGTAGGTCGCCGCGTTGCCGTCGAATGTGCACATCGTCAGTTCGGTCGCACAGCCGCCCGCACTCATAATCCCGCCGCCGAGAGTAGCTGCGGAGTTGCCCGAGACGGAGCAGTGCGCCGCCGTGAGGGACGAGTTCTGGAAGTGAACAGCGCCGCCCAGGCTCGCCGAGCTGGCCGTGAACGAGCATCCCGTCAGCGTGGCGCCGGCATTGACCGCCCGGATTCCGCCGCCGACCTCGGCGACGTTGCCTGAGAACTTGCAGTCGGTGAGCTCCGCGGTGGCATCGTTCCAGAGGAACAGACCTCCGCCGTCCTCTGACTCGTTGTCGCTGAACGAGCAGTTGAGCATTACCACATGGGCATCTTGCTCGACGTGCATGCCGCCGCCGGCCGTGCCGGCGTAGTTGTCGGCGAACAAGCAGTCCTCGAACGTGAGCAACCCGCTCGAGGCGTGAGCTCCTGCTCCCACTCCTGCGTCGGTCCGGTTGCCGAGAAAGCGGCAGTTGATGAAGCGCGGTGAGGACGCGACGCCGGTGCAGTCCAGGCCGGCCCCTCCGTAGAGGTTGGTGTTGCCGGAGAACTCGACGTTCCTGACAACAGGTGAGCTGAAAGAGATCTCCAGGCCCGAGCCTGATGGCTGGTAGCAATCGCCCGTGATGAGGGAGTCACTTATGATGGGGTCGGACCCGACGGTGCAGGAGATCCCGCTGTACTTGCAGTCCGAGATCACGACGTTCTTGATGGTCGGCCGGGAGTAATAGTAACATTTGACTCCGACCGTGGCGTTCGTAATGGTGAGTCCATCCAGGACCGCGGTGGTGTCTTCGCTACACTCGAAGCGGACGCCCGAATGCCCACCTCCACCATCGACTATCGCGCTGCCCGGAACTCCGCTGCACCTGACAACGATGTTCCGACCTACGAAGTTGAGATCGTAATTCCCGGGACCCGAGTAGGTTCCCGGAGTGACGAGCACTGTGTCGCCGGACACGGAGGCGCTGATACCTGCCTGGATCGTCGTGAAGTCGCCGCCGCCCGCCCAGTCAACGAGTATGATGTTCGCAGGGAGAGAAGAGGCGACCGCGACAGTCAGCATGACAGCGATGATGCCTGCGCGCATGGTGTGCTCCTTCCGAGGAGACACCACCATTATACCATCAGCTGTCAAGCTTGACCATGGTGTGTGGTCCCGTGCAGCTACCGGGAAGGACCTCAGCTACTTGTCACCAAACACCTCTCCGATCCTGAAGTAGACTCCCCAGTCGTCCTTACCAACGGCAACGTCGATGCCGATGTTGATCTTCTCGGATGGGATGGCCATGTACCGTATGCCGGCGCCCACAGCCGGGAGCAGACCGCTCCACGTGATCTCTTCGGGATCATCAACGGCTGTGGCAACGCCGCCGAATGCGACAGCACCCCACTTCCCGTGAACGTTCCAGCGATACTCGGCCTGCAGGTCATAGACCTGTTCACCTCTGTACATTCCACTGGTGTAACCACGGATGTCATCCCGCCCTACAACGTATTGACCCTCGAAAGGAACGTCGCCCGTTGCGACAAAGGCGGCACATCTGGCGGCCACCACCTGGCTATCGCTGATACCGAAGAACTTGGTGAAGTCGAATTCGTACTTGTCGTAGATGTAGTCTGAACCCCAGGCGTCACGATAGTGGCCTGTCCTGAGGTTCATGTAGTCTCCATCGTACGGATTGTAGATATGATCCCGCGCATCGTGTGATACAACGAGACCCAGGTTGTTCATGTTCTGCTTGTCCGGGTCGCCGCTCTCGCCTTCGATCTCGTACTTCGTCTTTGTCTTCAGATTTACGTACCTCAAGCCCAGATACCATCTCTTGTACACTCTGCGCTGCAGTTCAACCATGAACACATCGTGTAAGGAGTTGAAGTCGATGAACGAGCCCATCAGCTCGTCGTAGTACTGGAAGTTGACCGAAGCATCTCCGTAGGCCGCAGTGGCGCGGTAGTTGTCTTCATCCATATAGAGTTTGGTGTAGAGGGCCCAATACCAGGTTCCGTTTGTCGTGTAGCCGACCATTGCTCCAGCCATGGACGACGGTGAAACAGTGTCCGCGAGGGATACCCTGAAGAACGCGTTGGCCAGAGCGGCCAGGTTCCATTCGAAAGCCGGGTCGTAGTTGACCATCGGTATGGCTGCGAACTGGACCCTCTTCGATTCCGCGGATGAATCTGATGCCGCGGAGGAATCGGCCGCGGCTTCTTCAATCGACTCTACATCAGATTCCTGGGAGTAGAGAACCGACGGCAGCAGAACGAGAGCACACAGCAGGAAGACGGCGCCCTTCGACATTCTGCATCCTCCTTCTTAGAGGTTTCGTAGGTCACTCCGCTCTCGCGAGCGTATTTAAATGCGAGACTACGTTGCGCGCAGACTACATGTCAATTAGAACAGACTAACTGCGGAGCGGCCGCTCAGCTGACCGCGCTCGTGGGCAGCTGCGGGAAGCCGCCGCGTCAGACGACCCTGTAGATCCTGGTCATGACCCGGCTTCCCTCGGGCATGTGGTACCAGTCGTAGGCTTCATCGAGGCTCTTGTACACCGGCTCATAGAGATCCGGGCGTTCATCGAACCACGTGGTGAAAGGTTCATTGAGAAACACGCGCATGAACACGTAGTCCACGCCGGCCTCAACGAGCAGGTGGTGTGCTGGCGCCGGTCCCATGTCTGCCAGGCTCACCCGGAAATCGATGTCAGCTTCCATGACGATGTCATTGCCTGGCAGGCGCCCGACCAGCGGGTACCGGAAGGTCCCGAAGTAGAACTCATCATCAAACACCCGCAGAACCATGATCTTCGTACCGGCAGGGAACTCCTCGATCACATCCGGCACACGGTAGAACTCCTTCCGCTCGACACCGCCCAGGTTGGACCAGGTCAGATCCCCGTCACGATAGACGATCCTCATCGTCTCGGCCGTCGAGAAGGCGAGGGCCACGACGACCAGGGAGAGCAGCGCGACGCGCGCACGCTTCTTCACTGCCTCCAGGAGGAGCGTGAGCGGTGCGCACGCGAGAGCGACCATCGGAAGCAGGTAACGGGGGAGATGGTGCCCTCCGAACCACCAGGCTGCGACGCCGAGCACTATGGCGACAAGCAGAGCGCCTCTCTTCCTTCTTACCTCCGGCGCCGTTCCCTTCGCGACGACGCTCTCCAGGTAGATGACAATGGCGGGGATGTAGAGCATGCCGAAGGCTGCGCCGAACCCGGCCGATCCCGTGTAGGTGCCACTGTGCCGGTCGATGAGAGGCTGGGCCCACCACTGCACCACAGAGGTCACGAACTGGAACTGCTGTTCGATCCAGCCTTCCGGGAGAGCGGTGCTCTCCGCGAGCAGTAGAGGTGCGACGGGGCTACCGGTGACCAGCAGGTTGCGCACGTACCAGAATGCGGACGGCAGAGCCAGAGCCACGGCGAACGCGGAGATCGTGCGTGCAGCGTCCCCGTGGATGCGATCCCCACGCGCCCGAGTCCGTAGCCGCGCGCCTCGAACCAGGATCAGAGTGACGACGATCAGAGCCAACACGGCCACAAACGGGAGAATCGAGTACTTCGTCCCCGCCGCAAGCCCGAGCGACAGCCCCGCAAGCGAGATCTCCCACACTCTTGTGTTGCGCTTGCCGTCGGGTTCCAGTGATCGAAGCAGGAAGAGCACACCAGAGAGCACGAGCGCCGTGACGATGAGGTCGTTCTTGGCCACCGTGCTGTGGAAGAAGGCCATCGGCGACGCGACGAACACCAGGCTCGTGATCGCGGCCGACCACCTGCGCGCCCCGATCGTGCGGGCGAGCGCGAAGAGGGCGAGGCCGGCAAGTGCCAGGAACGGCGCCTGGATGAGCGGCACGAGTCTGTCCGTGCCCGTGAACAAACCCATGAGCACGAGTAGCTCTGCGTTTCCTGGGTAGAACGCGGCTTCGGGCCCGTAGGCTCCTAGGTCCCCGTGCTGCAGCCAGCTGACCGCGCGCGGCAGATGATACGTCAGTACGTCCCAGCCCCGTGGTGGAGCCGACAACCCCGAGGCGGCCGCGCACGCAAGGAGCGCCGCGAGAACGACGGCCAGTATGAGAACGGGTACCAAGCTAGCGGAGTTCAGTCGTGCGCGAGGGTGTGTCTTGGAAGAGGACGCCGGTTCTTCGCTATCGGAGCGGCGTCGCTGCGCGATTTGACACACCCGCGTTGCCCATGACGCGGAGCTGAGGAGAGCCGTCACGATTGCGAGGTTGCCCGGGGTGACGAGCGATGTCCCTGTCAGCGCGGCAAGCACAGCGAGGATGTGGAAGGCCACCGTTACGAACGCGTACCCGACGATACCCATGACTACCGTGCGAACGATTGGGGACCGCCACGTCAGCGCGATCGGAATCGAAGCGGTAAGACAGAGCGCACCTGCCAGTATCGTCAGAGCTGTGTGCAATCGTATCCCGCCTGAATCGGGTTCCCGTCGTCACCGGGGACGGAATCCTCGGCCAGCCTGCCTACCTGGAGGCGAACCCGCTGAGGAGCAGGCGAAGCGCGTCGGCGTGAAGCCAAAGATAGATGATAAGCAGGGCAGCGCAGGTAGCCACGATCTTCCACGAGGGGTCCGTGCGCATGGCTTCCTTGCGACCCGGGGTGTCCTGGTCTGGTGTCTTCTCTGTCTCCGTGCGCCTTCTGGCTGCCATTGTAACTCCGTCTCCACACGAACAGGTGCTGTGCACTGTGCTGTAAACCGATGTGCAACACAGCCGATTCTAGCGACGGACCGTTGGACCGTCAAGACGGAGCATTCTGCTGACTGTGCGATCGAGATCCGAGGCTTCCGAGTGACTGACGCGAGCCTCTC
>DAOWER010000289.1 GCA_030638405.1 Candidatus Eiseniibacteriota bacterium
CCGACCCTGTGAGTGATGACCCCGCCCGCCATGTAGTCGGTCGAGCCGTCCGAGAGGGCGAGAGTTCTGTAGTCGTCGACTCCGTCGGTGTCCCCGGTGGGGAACCGGACTCCGATCAGCACCGCGGCGCGCGGATATCCGTCGTCGCCGCGGTAGACCTGAATCTTCGGATCCACGATGATGTCACCGAGACCGGTGTTCGACCTCCCTGCCTCCCAGCTCTCGAACTCGCCGTAGCGGTCCTCTATGGGAAGTGCCGCCCTGACAGTGAGCCAATCCGTAACGCCGTAGCACACTCTCGGGACGAATGAGCCCGCCGTTATGTGCGTGCCGTCGCGGAATCCGATCCACCCTGAGTCGCCGTTCTGTGACTCGTCCCAACTCATCGTGAAGCTCTGCCAGATGCCCCAGGTGTCCAGCATGAATGTCCCGGCAGGGATGGTGTTGGCGCTGGCTCCGACGATGGGCAGCGCCTGTGCGCCGTGTGTGCCCGCCAGTACTAGTACGGCCGTCAGCGCGAGTGCGGTGGTTCTGTTCACGTCCGCTCCTCCGTTTCACAGTGACCCGGGATCACGCCCGCGGGCCGCGGGCACACGAAATCTAAACTCTGTCAGGAGACATTACCGCATGCTCTGGGGGCCGTCAATTGCAGGTTCGCGCCCGGCGCCACGGGGGCGTGGGTCTGCGCCGTCGCGGCGCGCGCGCTGCAGGAAGGGGGCGGAAGCCTAGCCGCCGTACGTCTCTAGGTACGCGAACTCATCGAAGGGATGCCTCTCGGGGCGCTTCGCCTCGCCCGCTGCCTGTGCCTCCGACAGTGCGTCGCTGATCTCGTCCGTGTGCTTTCCGACGATCACGAGAGTTATCACTGTCATGTCATCGGGGATCCCGAGCACGCCCCTCACCTTCTTCGGGCTGTAGCCGGCTATCGGATGTGCGACGAGACCAAGCTCGGTCGCTCTTAGAACCAGGTGCGCGGTCGCCATGCCCGTGTCGAAGAGGAAGTAGTCGCGGCCCATTATCTGGCAGTCGAGGTCGGGGCGGCTGACAACTGCGACGATCATGGAGGAGGCCCTGGCCCACGCGTTCCCGTCGGGAAGCGTCTCGAACAGGCGCTCGAGCATATCCCGCTCGCGCACGAATACGAACCGCCACGGTTGGTTGTTGAAGCACGAGGCTGCGAGGTGCGCCGCCTCCGCGAGGTCCCGGACGGTGTCCTCGGTTATCTCGACAGGCGCGAGCGCCCGGTATGCCCTGCGCTTCTCGATGGCGTCCTTGACGTGCATGGTGTGTCCTCCCGTGGTTCAAGTGCTTGAGTGATTCGTCATGAACTGACAAGAGCGTTCACTCGCTCGAGCCTCTTGTCGCGGCTCGGGTGTCCCGCGACGGGATTTCGGTCGCCGTAGAGGCGCGTTCCGTGCGACGGCCGTTCGACGCGGTAGAGAATCCCGGACGGGAGGCGCTCCTTCTGCCGTGCAAGTTTGAGCGCATCGTCGAGCGTTGCCGCCGGCTCGCGCACGGTGTCCACAGCGGCGCCGTACTCCTCGTAGGTGTTGCTGTAGGTGACGCTCGGCTGGAGCACCTCGACCAGCGAAAACCCGTCGTGCTCGACAGCCGCTGAGATGATGCCGGACAGTTCATCGATTCTCGCCGAGAACTCTCTCGCCACGAACGTCGCGCCGGCCGCGAGCATGAGGACCAGTGGATTGAACGGATCTTCTTCGTTGCCCTGCGGCGTGGAGGGTCCCTCGAACCCTGCCGCGCTGGTCGGAGAGCGCTGGCCCGTTGTCAGCGCGTATACGCCGTTGTCGTGAACGATCACTGTGATGTCGGCGTTCCGCTTCGCCGCGAACAGAAGGTGCGCAATCCCCTCACCATACCCCGCCCCGTCACCGGTGAAGGCCAGCACCTTCAGATCCGGGTTCGCCAGCTTGACGCCCTGCGCCACCGACACCGACCTTCCGTGCAACGCGTAGACGCCGGACAGCGACAGGTAGTCGAAGATCTTCGCGTGGCATCCGATACATGCGGTCATGAAGAGCCTGTCACGCCCGATGCCGCGCTCTTCCAGTGCGGACACAGCCCGCTTCACGGCGTTCAGGATCCCGAAGTTCCCGCATCCAGGACACCAGGTGTTCTCGGCGCCGGTCAAAAGCTCGTCTCTCATGTCGCTGCTCCTCCGATGGCCTCCGCGAGCTCTCTGGGCTCGAAGGGCCGGCCGTCGTACCGCGTGATGACGCTTGAGGGGCGCACTCCGGCACGCTCCGCCATCAGTGTCGCGAACTGGCCGGTCGAGCTCTGCTCCACGACTATTGCTGATTCATCCCGCAGGTCCTCGAGCTCCCAGACGGGGAACGGCTCCAGATAGACCGGCTGCACGACGCGCGCGCCGATGCCTCCGGCACTGAGCGCTTCCATGACACTCATCGTGGTCGATCCGTAGGTCAGGATGACGGGACCGTCGTCTCCGAACCGATTGACCGTTCTCACGCCGCGCAGGTGCTGCTTGAGCGAGGCGCCCTTCCGGTCTCTCTTGTCGTGCATCGCCACGATGGTATCACTCTCCTCCGTGGTGATGCCCGCCTCGTCATGCTCGTAGCTGCTCCACTTGATGGACTCCGCGGACGGCGGAAAGAGGAGCGGCGACACGCCGTCATCGGTGTCGCGATACCGATGGTAGCCCTCGCCCTTGTGCGGGACCGGCTCGGCCCACGCGGCCGACCCGACATCGATGTCCGCCGTCACCCTGCTTTCCGAGAGGTGTTTCTCCGTCAGGAGTATTCCCGGCGTTTGATAGGTCCACACCATCGCCAGCATCTCGGCAGCCAGCGTGAAAGCCTCCTGGACAGTACCGGGGGAAGCCACGAGCCTCGGGAAGTCGCCGTGCCCCTGGTTGAGGGCGAACCGTAGGTCCGCCTGCTCGGTGTAGGTAGGAACGCCAGTGGATGGACCGGGCCTCGATGAGAGCACACACAGGAGCGGCGCCTCCGCCATGCCCGCGAACGAGAAGGCCTCCTCCATGAGTGCGAATCCGCCGCCGCTGGTCCCTACCATCACGCGCGCACCCGCAGCAGCAGCACCGATGGCCATGTTGGCGACCGCGATCTCGCTCTCCGGATGAACGACCGTGACTCCGAGATCCACCTCGTGAGCCGCCAGGTAGTGCAGGACGGTGGACGCGGGGGTCATGGGATAGCCGACATACATGTCCAGCCCCGCTGCGGCCGCACCCAGCGCGATCGCCTGGTTGCCGGTGAACATGTGCCGCCCGCCGTTGCCCGGCGCGGTAGCGCCCGGTGGGGCAGCGCTCGGGGTCAGCGGGAAGCGGCCGCCGACGCTCCTGCGCACGTGCTCGTGGATCGCGCCGGCGAACGCGATGTTGTTCTCGAGGTCGCGCTTGTATTCCCGCTCAATAAGGGACGCGAGCTCCGCGGGCGACTGGCCGATGGCCGCGCTCAGGGCCGCCACGCCGCTGACTCCAATCCTGAGCCCGGCGTCCGGATACTTCGCCGCCTCGGTCGTCATCGGAACGCCTACTCCCTCCCCGTCCTTCACGACGTCGGAGTTGTAAACCATCACGCCGCCGTCAGCGACGTGGGAGCGGTGAATCCCGTAGCTCCTCTCGTCCAGCGCCACCACGAGGTCCGCCCCCATGTAGTGACTGAGGACCTCGCGAGTGGAGGTGCTGACGACCGTGAAGTTGTGGCCTCCTCTTATAAGGCTCGGGTAGTCGTCCATCTGGAAGACGTGCCTGCCCGTGGACGAGAACATGTTGGCGGCGATCGTGCCCGCCTTCTTGACGCCCTCGCCGGCCTTCCCACCGACTAGATACGTGAACACTTCTGCCTTCATCGCTTTCCACTCCTGCCGGACTGGATTCCTCCCCTGTTCGGGGCATCCCGTCATCACGCGTCAATCTGATATCAACGATTCATTCACCACACGCGCAGGGTTGTCACCATCGATGGAGCTGCCGTGCACCGCTACCGGGGGATTATGCACGGCCGGGGCCGTGTTGCGCACGCCCTGCGCCGGATTGTGCACGTCCAGCACCCGATTGCGCACCGTGGCCGGCGAGTTCTCCACCATCATCGCTTGAGATGCACACCACTCCTGCCCGGTTGCCCACCTTCCACACACACCGAGTCCGCCGCCGGTGCACACCCTGTCCCCGGGGTTGTCCACCACCTGTCCACATCGGGGTCCAGGCGTTCCGACAAGCGCGCTCAACGCACTTCCATAGGGGGCTTCACTCCCGACCGTCTTCAGGGTCCGCCAGGGCCAGCGCTATGTCAGCCAGTGTGATGAGGTCCAGCGCGTTGTGGTGGAACACGGTCAGTATGTCCGCCGCCTCTCCGGTTCTGACGAAGCGATGGTAGACACCGGGGATCTCCTCGCCGGGGATGTCGCCCGAGCGACGCCTCCCGCAGATTCGCCACTCAAGGGTCTGGAGGCGGCAGTCCGGCAGCACCTCGCGCCAGCGTCTGCGTGAGTGGTGGAGCAAGTCGAGGTGCGGCGGCTCCGGAGGTTGTGCGACGCCGTGCAGCCCCAGCCGATCCCGGAGCACCGGCATGTCGAAGGACTTCCCGTTGAAGGACACGAGCATGCCGGAGCCGGCCAGCATGTCGATCCACACGTCGAGGAGCTCGCGCTCCTCTCTGTAGTCTCGAGCAAAGACCTGGCTCAGGCGCACGTCGCCACCAGCGATGCGCATGACCCCGAGCATGAAGACCATGTTCCCGCCAAGTCCCGTCGTCTCGGTATCGAAGAAGAGCGCCTGCTCGGGGCTTGCGATGAGCGTGCGAATCTCGTCGCTGACGTCGTCTCTCACTCCGATGCCGCGGGACGCCCGGCCCAGCCTCGAGAGAAGTGACCTCAGCTCCTTGCCGGAAGTCAGCTCCCCCAGACTGCGTTCGACGACGAGGACGCCCTTGGTCCTGACGGCCCCGGGCAGGTCTTCAAGACTCGACGGGATCGCCGGGGTCTTCGTGCGAGACACGCGGCGTCGGGTTCCAATATCGCCCAGACGTTCCTTGAACTCGTCCCTCATTCCTGGTTCGTCTCTCTGACGACGATCCGCCGGTCGACCTCCACGCCTTCCAGCACGACCGTGGCGCCGCCCAGGAAGCGCACCTCCACATCGACCGGGCCTCCGTCGGACCCCAGTCCAAAGAAGGCGCCCATCGAGTGCTGGCTCGTCGTCCCTTTGCCGCCCTGCATCTCACGGACCTGCGTCCCCTTAGCACCCGTGACCTTCACCCTCGCTCCGATCCCGGACGCGTTCGAAGCGGTCCCGACTACTCGGACCAGGAGCGTGTGGTTCTTGCGCCCGCACTTGGCCGACCCGTCGTTCCTGAAGAGCCGGAATCCGCTCCCGCTGGCCACGGCGATGTCCAGATCGCCGTCAAGATCGTAGTCGCTGAGGGCGCAGCCCCATCCGTTGAACGAGCGCACGCCGGCGAGCCAAGTGATGTCTTCGAAGTGCCCGCGTCCCACGTTTCGATACAGGAACGTTCCGCAGTTCTGATATATGGACGTGATGAAGAGGTCGAGGTCACCGTCCGCGTCGATGTCGCCCCACGCCGGGTCCGAGTGGGTCTCGGCGTACTTGATACCGGCCGCCGCCCGGCCGTCTGTGAACGACCACGAGGGCGGACCCTCGTTTCGGAGGAGCATCGACATGTCGGACACTTCTATGTAGCGTGGGTGCGCGAGGTTCGCGCTGGCGAGATCCAGGTCCCCATCGTTGTCGTAGTCACCCCACTCCGAACCTATCGTGTGCCCCCACCAGCCGTCCGTCTCGCGTCCGGACACGCCGAGCGCCGGAGCGACGTTGGTGAAGGTCCCGTCTCCCTCGTTGCGCCACAGGAAGTTCTCCTGCAGCCTGTAGTTCGACACGAAGATGTCCAGGTCGCCGTCGTCATCGTAGTCGCCCCAGTTGACACCGCGCCCCGACAGGTGCTCGCCGAACGGCGGCACGAGGCCCGCCTCTTCCGTGACGTTGACGAACACCCCTCCTCCCTCGTTCCGGTAGAGGATGTCCGGGAAGCCGACCCCGTATTCTTTGAACGTCTCGGTCCTGGGTCGTTCGTAACTGGCGAGGTAGAGATCGACCAGGCCGTCGGCGTTGAAGTCGCCCCACGCCGCGCCCTCGGTCGTGTACAGGTCGGTCATGCCGCCGGCGCTCTCTGTCCCGTCCTCGAACGTGCCGTTGCCCCGGTTGATCCACAGCCTGTCGGTCTTCTCCCCACTCGTGGCTCCGGAGGTCGCGTAGAAATCCAGGTCCCCGTCGTTGTCGATGTCGGCCCACACGCCGCCGTTGGTGCCGGTTTGCCCTATGCCGGCAATCTCGGTGACGTCGGTGAACGTTCCATCGGTCCGGTTCACCATCAGCACGCGCCCGTTCAGAAGCAGATCGTCCCACCCGTCGCCGTCGTAGTCACCCCAAGCGACGCGGGACTCGTTCCTCCCGTCCAGTCCGCACTCGGCAGTGACGTCCGTGAAAACGGGACCATCGTAGTGAACGTGGCCCCGGGCGTAGTCCAGGAACGCCCCCTCCCAGCTCGCGAACTCGGCCTCGAAGAGCCTGCGTGCGGCCGTGTCCGCGCGCGCCGGCCAGCGATTCTGCCGCCCTCCGCTCAGCAACGCCGCCAGATACTCCTCCAGCGCGTCGTCGTGCTTGCCCAGGTTCTCGAGAGTCTGGCCGAGCGTGAAGTGGTACGCCGCTCCCGTTTCCTCGTCGTCGGTGTCAAGATCGAGGAAGGACATCGCCCTCCTCGCGGCGGTCTCACCGCCCTCGAAGTTCTGAGCGGCCACGAGCGCCCGTGCCCGGGTCAGGGCATAGGAGGCGATGTCGGTAGCCCTGCCGTCCAGATCTTCCTGGTCGTGCGTCTTGCCTCGCTCTGGCAGAAGCAGCATCCTGTCACCGCGCTTCTCCACTGCAATGCCGTCCGCGGCGCACCGCGCCAGTTCGAGTTCGAGCGCGCGACCCGCCAGCTCGGCCGCCTCGCCTGCCGCCCTCCCGCAGGACACGAAGGCCGCCGCTACCACGTTGAGATCCTCCGCGCTGTCGGCGTGCTCGGACGCCCACCGCCGTCCGACCGTCTCGACCTCGTCCAGGAGCTCAAGACGTTTGAGGGAAACAAGTTTGAGGCGCATGACTCTCGTCCGCCATTTCGATACCGGGTGACCATCAAGGAACTCGTCCGACATCGTGAGCCTCTTCTGATCGTCGCGCTCCACCCCGATCCAGTCGACCTCTTCCTTGATGAGTTCGCTTCCCAGCTCACTGTCCGGATAGAGCGCGGCCAATCGGTCGCTCTCCGCTTCCGCGGCATCCTCTCCGACTATCGCGAGCGAGAGACTCACGAACGCCGAGAGGTTCAGAAGACTCTCGGGCGCGGCCGCGAGGAACTCGCGCGCCGATCCGAGCACGCGCTCCATGGATTCGTCGCTCTCCCCGTCGGCCCCGAACTCGGCCTCCCAGCCCTGCGCCAGTGCCTTCCACGAGCTGGGGTCCGCCACGAACGCGCGGCCGTACCACTCCGCTGCAGCACCGAACTCGTGGGCGCGAGCGTGGATCTCGGCCTTCTCGAACACAAGGTCGAACTCCTCACCGAGATGGAGGACCGCCGCGTCGAGAAGCTGGTGCGCCCGCTCATAGTCCCGGCGCGCCGCGCAAGCGCGGGCCTCCTCTACGGTCGTGTCGATGTAATCCTCCTGTGTCGCGCAGCCAACTACGACGGCCGCCGCCACACACAGGAGAGCAAGTGCTACCGCGGAACGCGGTGGGACGAGCGTCCCGGCCAGCCGTCGCGAGGGAAGTTCCCTCGTAGATCGTCCGGTCAACATGGCGTCTCTCCTTTACTCATGGTCGACTGTCTGGTCACTCAGGGGCGCTGCGGGGTCGCTTCTGGTCGCATCGCCGAAGTCCAGGCTCACCCCACCGGGTGCACACCGAGCCCCGCTTCATCAGGAAGGGTCATTCTTCCCCTGTCGATCTTCACACCGGTGAACGGATCGTTCGTCATCATGAGCCCGCTGTCGAGATCGGCGTAGTCCATGAGCGGCGAGATGTGCGCGGCCGCGGTGATGGCAAGCGAGCTCTCCATCATGCAACCTATCATCGTCTTGAGCCCCAGCTCCCGTGCCGCCCGCGCCATTCTCACCGCCTCCACCAACCCGCCACACTTCATGAGCTTGATGACCACACCGTCAACGGCGGGAGCGACCGCGGGGAGCTGCTCGCTCGTGGGGCAGCTTTCGTCCGCGAACACCGGCACGTTCGTGCGCTCACCTACGTACGCGAGCCCCTCGATGTCGTCCGCGGCGACAGGTTGCTCCAGGAACTCCACACCGATGCGCTCGAGCTCCTCCGCCTTCTCCACCGCCTCGGAGGGTGTCCACGCGCAGTTGGCGTCAACGGTGACGGAGGCACCCGTGGCTTCCTTGATGCGACGGACGATCGAGAGATCGATCTCGGCATCGAGCTTCACCTTGAGAATCGGGAAGTTCCGCGCCTCGATCGCCTTCTCCAGCATCACGTCGGGGTCATCCAGACCGATGCTCATGGTCGTGAGCGGAAGCGTAGCCGGGTCGAGTTCGAAGTGTTTGTAGAGGGGTATCCCGTACCGCTTGCCCATCATGTCGTGGGCGGCGATCTCGAGAGCGGCGCGGGCCGCCGGGTTTCCCTTGAGTCCCCGCGACGTGAGGTCGGCCATGAGCTCCGCCTCGTGCGCGCAGTCCTCTACGACGCCCCTCACGCTCTCGAGCACCTCGACGACGGTGTCGGCGGTTTCTCCGTAGAAGCGCGAAGGAGCCGCCTCCCCCAGGCCTGTGATCGTGCCGTCAGAGAGCTCGATGATGACGCACCTGCTAGACGCGCTCGTCGTTCTGGCGGTCCGGAATACGTGCTTCGGGACGAGTTCGATGACATCGAAGGAGAGCTTCATCTGAGAACTCCGGGAAGGCGTCGGCCGCGTGGGCCAAGCGTCTACCGCAGGAAGGGATTGAGGGCCCGCTCGTCGCCGATCGTCGTCTCGGGTCCGTGCCCGGACAGAACGACCGTCTCGTCCGGGAGGGTGAGCAGCTTTTCCCGAATCGACCGGAGCAGCACCTCGTATGCGACGGTTCCTTCATCGCTGCTGTCCGGAAGATCGCTCCTGCCTATCGACCTCGAGAAGAGCGTATCGCCCGTGAAGACGAACCCGTCGCCCACAAACACGACTCCGCCGCTCGAGTGCCCGGGTGTGTGCGCTACCGTGAGTGAAAGGTCTCCAAACGATATGGTGTCGCCGTCCTTGAGAAGACCGTCCGGAGGAGACACGTACATGTTCATGCCGAACATCGTGGCCCCGCTGCGGACGGGGTCGGTCAGCTTCAGAGCATCCAGCTGGTGAATGAGGACCTCGCCTCCAACGGCGACCTTGACGTAATCGTTGCCCGACACGTGATCCGGGTGACCGTGTGTGTTGAGGATGTACCTTATGCGAAGCCCCAGGCGCCGGATCTCGTCGGCGACCTCCGAGGTGTCGTCCGTGTTCATGGTCCCGGGATCGATGACGACTCCCTCCATCGTCTCGCGGCAGCCGACGATGTAGCAGTTGGCCGCGGCGAAGCCTACGACGGCGCTCTCGACCAGGGCGTTCGGACTGACATCGTGGATGGTCCAGCTGAGCAAGGCATCCCCTCCCCGGGCGGCGGCCACGCGACGGCCGTGTGGCGGCCGCCAACGCGGGCCCATCGTGGCGGCGAATTGCGGCCGGCTCACCTGCAACGCCTCCGTCTACGGCGCCTGCATCTACGGCGCCTCCGTGCTACTTCCTCGACAGCATGGCCGTGAGGAGCAGTCTCGCCGATTCCTTGTCCGGAATGGGCCAGCTGCCCTGGGCGTCGGGGTCCTGCTGGATCGCCGGACGCAGGATCGGCAGACCGACGCAGGAGGGGCAGCCATCTTCGCAGTCGCATTCGTTCACCAGCTCGAGGCAGCTCCCGAGCAGTTCTTCGATCATGCGATAGCCGGTCTCAACGAACCCGAGACCGCCGTCGTAGCGATCGTAGAGGAACATCGTGGGGCTACCGGTGTTGCTACTGTCTACTATACCGCCTATGTCGCGACGGTCGCACATCGAAAAGAGGGGCAGGACCGATATCGCCATGTTGCGTATCCCAACGAGCCCCTCGACCGGGTTGCGTCCCGCCGCCCGGAGCTCGTTCATCACCGCCTTGTCGGGGATGAGCCACAACGCCGCGGTGTCGAGGTGCAGCGACGGCAGGTCCAGATTGCACCAGCCGATGGAATCGAGCTGGTAGAACTTGATCTTCTTGAACGCCGCCGTCAGCCACGTGACGGTGGCGTCGCCGAAGAACGCGCGGCTGCCCCGCCAGATCTTGTCGGTCTTCTCCTTCTGAATCCGAATGGACGACTCGATCACGGGCTGCGTGTAGTAGTCGACCTCCTGCTTCTCGACGTATGCGATCTTCTGCTCGAGATCGAGGTCGCGAACGAAGTACGTCTCGCCCTCGTGGAGGTATATCGCCTCCGGGTAGACCAGCTCGAGCGCGCTGATCCCGTCGACCACGCCGATGACGGAGTTGCCGTTCTTCACATCCACGATCGCGTAGGTATCGTCCGAGATCGTCCGGAGGCTCGTCTCCCGCGCGGGGAAGTCCGTCGACGACCAATAGTAGCGCCCGTCCAGTTCCTTGAGCTGCTCGAACTCCTCCAGGAGTTCCACGATCGGGTCGGTCATCTCGCCGAAGCGCTCGCCGTCCGCTTCCGTCAGCGGGAGCTCGAACGCGGCGCACTTGAGGTGCTTCGAGAGGATGTACTTGTTCCCGGGATCTACGACGGCGTTCTCGGGCGACTGTCGGAAAAAGTACTCGCCGTGCCTCATGAGGTACTGGTCGATTGGGTCGTTGTAGCCGACGAGCACCGCGAGCGACTCGTCGGACGCCCGCCCCGCGCGGCCGGCCTGCTGCCACGTGCTTGCGATAGTGCCGGGGAAGCCGACGATGATCGCGGCATCGAGGCTCCCAACGTCGATGCCAAGCTCGAGAGCGTTCGTGCTCGCCACGCCCATCAGCTCGCCGGAGAAGAGCTGCCGCTCGATCTCCCTGCGTTCCTCGGGCAGGTAGCCGCCTCTGTACGGTCTGATCTTCCTGGCATACTCCGGCTTGATGCGCTCGAGCGTCTCCTTCGCGTACTTGTAAAGAAGCTCCGCGACGACGCGTGCCCTGCCGAAGGCTATCGTCTGGAAGCCCTCCGCGATTAGCTTCGCCATCAGCCAGTGCCCCTCGACGTTCGAGCTTCTGCGCTCCATCCGCGTGGGATCCAGGAACGGCGGGTTCCAGAGCACGAAGTGCTTCTTCCCGCGCGGGCTGCCGTCGTTGTCAACGACCTCGACAGGAAGACTGGTCAGGCGCTCGGCGAGCTCCCTGGGGTTTGCGATCGTGGCGCTCGAGCAGATGAACTGGGGACTGCTGCCGTAGTGCTCGCAGACACGCTGCAGGCGTCGCATCACGTTGGCCACGTTCGACCCGAAGATCCCGCGGTACGTATGGATCTCATCAATGACGACGTAACGCAGGTCCTTGAAGAAGCGGTTCCATTTGGGATGGTAAGGAAGGATGCCGGCGTGAAGCATGTCCGGGTTCGAGAGGATGATGTTCCCCTCGTCCCGAAGCTTCCTTCTGGTGTGGCGCGTGGTATCGCCGTCGTAGGTTCCGGGGCGAACGAGCTCCATCAGCCGATCGTCCAGACCCGACAGGCGAACGAGGCCCTTGAGCTGGTCCTGTGCGAGGGCCTTGGTCGGGAACAGGTAGAGCGCCTTCGCGTTCGGATCGTTCAGGAGGGTCTCGATGACCGGGATGTTGTAGCAGAGAGTCTTGCCGGAGGCGGTGCCCGAGACCACCACGACGTTCCTGCCGTCGCGCACCGCATCGATGGCGGTCACCTGGTGGGAGTAGAGCTGCTCGATGTCGGCTGCTCCGAGCGCCGAAGCCAGCGGGCCGGGCAGCGGCCGGGACAACTCCCCGTAGGCCGCCTCCCGCGCCGGAATGGTCTCGATGTGCCCGATCTGGCCCTTGTACTCGTCTGCGTGCTGGATCTTCTCGAGGAAGTCGCTAATCGTCACAGGCACGTCCGTCCTTCGATTCGTGGTCTCAAGAGAGCGAGGCAAATGCGCGATCCAGGTCCTCGATGAGATCGTCGCCGTTCTCGATGCCGACGGAGATCCTTACCAGCGAATCCGTTACGCCGACCTTCTCTCTCTCCTCCTTCGGTATCGACGCGTGGGTCATGAGAGCCGGGAGTTCCGTGAGAGACTCGACCCCGCCGAGGCTCTCGGCCAGGGCGAACAGGGTAAGATTCTCCAGGAACGCGCAAGCCTCGGTGAGCCCCCCCGCGATCTCGAAAGACAGCATTCCCCCGAAGCCGAACATCTGACGCGTTGCGAGCTCGTGCTGCGGGTGACTCGGAAGACCGGGGTAGTACATTCTCGTTACGCCTGGATGGCCCTCGAGGTGCTCCGCCACCCGCATCGCGTTCTTCTCGTGCTCTCTCATCCTGACCGCGAGGGTCTTCGTTCCCCGCAGGACCATGTAGCTGTCGAACGGAGAGAGAATCGCACCGACCGCGTTCTGGTTGAACTTGAGCTTCTTGTGGAGCTCCTCGTCCGAGAGCATGACCGCCCCGCCGATGCTGTCGCTGTGCCCGTTCAGGTACTTGCTCGTGCTGTGGACGACTACGTCCGCGCCTAGCGCGAGCGGCCTCTGAAAGTACGGGGTCACGAACGTGTTGTCCACCGCAGTGAGGACCCCGCGCTCCCTGGCAATGCTGGATATCGCCTCGATGTCGCACAGCCTCATGAGAGGATTCGTAGGGGTCTCCAGCCATACGAGCTTCGTGCGCTCGGTCAACGCGTCCGCCACCCTCTCCGGATCGGTCGCGTCGACGTAGCTCACGCTCACGCCGAGGTGCGGCGCCAGGACCCTCTCGAAGAGCCGCCACGTCCCCCCGTACAGGTCGTCCCCCGCCACCACGTGATCTCCCGGCTCCAGAACACTGAGGCCGATCGTGGTCTCGGCCGCCATCCCCGACGAGAACGCCAGTCCCCACCTCGCGCCCTCGAGGGCGGCCAACCTCGTCTCCAGCGCCTCTCGCGTGGGATTGCCCTGGCGTGAGTACTCGTACCCGCACGTAGGCTTCGTTACCTCACGGCGCGCGAAGGTGGAGGAGAGATGTATCGGCACAACGACGTCGCCGGTACCGGCTCCCTCCAGCTTGGGCTCTTCCCCCGCATGGATTGCCTCGGTCTCAAACTTCATCCTCTTCACCTTCCTCCAAGAACCCGTGAGTCTTCATCCATTCATCGTTGTAGCACTTGCTCAGATATCTGTTGCCACTGTCAGGCAGGATGACCACGATGTTCGTTCCCTCCGGCTCGTCCCTCGCGACCTGGAGCGCAGCCCAGACCGCGCTTCCGCTGGACCCGCCGGCGAAGATGCCCTCCCGTCTCGCCAGCCGCCTGGTCATCAGAAAGGAGTCCTTGTCGGTCACCTGGACGATGTCGTCGACGACGCCGAAGTCCATGGCCTTCGCAACGTAGTCCTCGCCGATGCCCTCGACCTGGTAGAGGTGCGGCTCGATGAGCGTCCCCGACTTGAAGTGGTCGTAGAAGACCGAACCCACCGGGTCCACCGCGATGATCCTCACGGCCGGCTTCCGTTCCTTGAGGAACCTCGCGGCGCCGCTCAGCGTCCCACCGGTCCCGATGCCCGCCACGAGGATGTCGATGTCTTCCTCCGTCTGTTGCCAGATCTCGGGGCCGGTCGTGTGGTAGTGGGCCTCGATGTTCTTGGGATTGTCGTACTGGTCCACGTAGAAGGAATCCGAATTGTCCCTGGCAATCGACTTCGCGACGCTGTAGTAGCTCTCCGGGGAGTCGGCCGGAACGTCTGTGCGCGTCACGATCACCTCGGCCCCCAGAGCCTCCATGAAGAGTCTCTTCTCGTCGCTCATCTTGTCGGGCATCGTGATGATGCAGCGGTAGCCCTTGATCCCGGCGATCATCGCGAGTGCAGCCCCCGTGTTTCCGGAAGAGCCCTCGACTATCATCCCGCCGGGCTTCAGAAGGCCCCTCGCTTCCGCGTCCTCGATGATGTAAAGGGCCATCCGGTCTTTCACGCTGCCGCTGGGATTGAGAAACTCGAGCTTCGCCCAGAGGGTGGCCGGCGACGAGGCGCCGATCGCGCGGAGCTCCACCAGCGGCGTGTCGCCAATCGTGTCGAGCGCGCTCGCGGACGTGCGCATGTCCATACTCCTTGAGTTACACGGGGGTGCGTTACCGGTCGCTCCCGCGTACCTCGCCTGCCCCGCCTAGAACCTGTTGTAGATGTCGGGGCCCCAGAGCACCAGTGCCGTGACGGCGATGTGGAACAGAAGGAAGAGCACCACCCCGAGCCCCGTGAGCCGTCGCCCGGCCCACGAGTACATCCCTTGAGCGCCTTTGTACAGAGGATGACCTCCGCGCATGAACTGCCCGTCGAGGAGCGGATGCCGTACGTCAGTCTCCGATTATCTTGATGAGAACACGCTTGCGCCGCCCGCCGTCGAACTCGCCGTAGAAGATCTGCTCCCACGGCCCGAAGTCGAGCGCGCCGTCCGTGACGGCCACGACCACCTCTCTGCCCATCACTTGGCGCTTGAGGTGGGCGTCGCCGTTGTCCTCCCCCGTGCGGTTGTGACTGTAGTGGTCCACCGGCTCGTGCGGAGCCAACTCCTCCAGCCACTCCTCGTAGTCGCGGTGCAGTCCCGGCTCGTCATCGTTGATGAAGACGGAGGCGGTTATGTGCATCGCGTTCACGAGGACCAGACCCTCGCGCACGCCTGACTCAGCGAGAGCCTCTTGCACCTTCGGGGTGATGTTGATGAAGGAGCGCCGGCCCGGCACTTCGAACCAGAGCTCCTTGCGGTAGCTTCTCATTTATTCTGATGCCTTCGTGGGATGGTGGTCGCAGCCACGTGGCTCCTGCGCGTGATGATCGTCGTGGCTACGGATGGCCCCCACCCTTCCTCACCAGCCATTCTTTGACACCCAGCACACGTATCTCCTCGAGACCTTGCCGTGCGGCCTTGCCAATGTCCGTCCCGAGGAACACCCCCAGCGTCTCGCAATCGCCCATCTCATCGCACTCAGCGCAGGTGCTGAACCCCCGCTTGATCGCGCACGGGCGGATCTTGCAGCCAGCGCCGAATGTGATCTCCTCTGGGCCGCGGCATCCCCCACAGATGATGTGCTCCGGACCGACCTCCGAGCCGAACTGCCGGGAGATCGACTCGGCGATCTCCTCCTGCTTCTCGAGGTCGCCCTCGCTGAACGCGACGTAGACCTCGCACTCGCCGCAGTAGAGTCCGCAGGCTCCAACCAATGTCAGATCGACCGCGCTCATTGACCTCTCCACGGTGAACGGAGCAGCTCTCGCGGGCCCTCACGGTCGTCTCGGGCGCTTTCTGAACTCATCCGTCCCACGCGCCGGTCATGCCTCGGACAGCGATCACCCGTCTACTGCTCGGGCTCAGATTCCATCTCACGCACCCATGCGTCAAGACCTATTTCCCGGATGCGCAGGAGGGTCTTGTGGGCGGATTCGTAGTCTCCTCCCTGATAGAAATTCTCCAGAGTATCGCACTCACCGTAGTCATCGCAGTCGGAGCACAGCTTGACGCCGCGGCCGGTCGCGCACAGCAGGACCTTGCAGTCAGCGCTCCAGTGCTCGTCATGTGGACCCCAGCACCCGCAGCAGTGAATCTGCTCCGGAGCGCACTCGACTTTCGCATTCTCGACGATCCAGTTGGCGATGCGCTCCTGGGCCTTCCGGTCCCCGGTCTCTCCGGCGACGCGGATGTCGCACTTCTCGCAGTAGATGCCGCATGCTCCGAGCAAGTCCAGGTTCATTTTGCCCATGCCCGCCCTTTCGTTCGGTTCCGATCCAACGCGTGGTGCTGCTTGTTCCCACGCTAGTGCGGCCCCAGCTCGTCACCCAGCATTTCTATCATGAGCTCCGCGTTCCGCGCCGCGTGACCGGCGTGGCAGTTGTTGAAGAAGGCGTAAACCTTCTTAACCTTGGTCTCCAGGTCGAGCATCTTCTCGGCCCACTCTGACAGTTCGTCCTTCCCATAGTCGTAGTCGTAGCGGTCGCCGCCGCCCTTTCCCCACCAGTTGCGCGCGTTCCGGCCATGCAACCGGACGTAGCCTTCATCGGTGGTCGCAGCGACGATCGGTGGAACGAGGCCCTTGAGCTGCGGCTCGTCCACCGAGCAGTAGCCGACGCCCAGGTCACCAAGGCACTCGAACGTCTCATCCTCGATCCACGAGTCGTGCCTGAACTCTACGAACAGCGGGTCTGCTCCGAAGCGCTTGCGCAGTGCCGCCAGATGAGCCTTGCCGGCTTCGCCGTTCTTGAACTTCCACGGGAACTGCGCCAAGAACCCCGCGAACTTGTCTGCCTCCTTGAGCGGCGTCACCGATTCGACGAACTCACGGTACATCTGCGAATCATCCTCAATCTCGTGGGTCATGCCTCTGAACAGCTTGACGATGAACTCGAACCCGGCCGGGGTCTTCTGTTCCATGCGCTCGAACATCGACGCGGAGGGAACGCGATAGTAGCTCGAGTTGATCTCGACCACGTCGAAGTGCCTTACGTACTCGTCGAGCATCTTGCTTCGTGGGGTCCCTGCCGGGTAGAAGGGCCCTATCCAGTCGGCGAAGCTGTATCCGGACGTGCCGACCCTGATGCGTCCTTCCCGTCCGAGCGGCTTCGGGTGTGGCGGCGCCGGGCTGCTGTCGTATGCACCAGACCCGTCAGCAAGAGAGCCGCTGTCAGTTCTCTCGCCCCCGAAGAGATCGCCCTGGTTGTCCTTGTCGTGGTGTATCACTTCTCACCTTTCGTGCCGAGCATCGTGGTCGCGCGCTCCGCCGGGCTCCGCCACGCCCGCGCGGGCCCAAGGCGCGCGCCCCGCGCCTCAGCTACCTCCGGACCGCACGCGGTCGTCCTGGTCCTGCCGTCTCAGCATGTCGAACGGGCTCGTGGAAATACTGGAGTTGAGCGGCACGCTATCGACGTTGCCGCTGGCGTCGTGCCAGCGCGACATCGGCGACCAGCCCATGCCCGCCGTCGCGTCGGCGGTCCCGACGCTCATCCTCTGGAACCGGGGCTCCGATACGCGGCGGGGCGCGCCCCACATGCGCGCATCGTGCGAGACGAGACGCGCTCGGGTTATCGCGTGCTCCCCGTACTTGTCGCGGATCTCATCGACCGCTGCCAGAAGCTTCCGGTGCCCATCCTCTTCCCTCTGCCTGAAGAGGTCTATCTGCATAACGTCCGGGACCTTCACGAGCCCCGAGCAATGGACGCCAACCAGCCTTACCGACCGATCCGGTCTCCAATGGCGGTGCATCAGGTCACGCGCCACGCGGTAGATGACGCGCTCTTCATCGGTGTAGAACTCTATCTTCTTCTGTCTACCGACCGACTCGAAGTCCGAGAACCTGAGCCGCATCGAGATAACGTTGCCCAGATAATTCTTCTTTCTCATCCTGCGGGCGACCTGGTCCGTCAGCCTCAGGAGCACCTTCTCGGCCTCGGCGATGTCCCAGGTGTCCGCGGGGAGCGTGTGCTCGTGGCCCATTGACTTGACGGGCATGCCTTCGAAGTACGGAGTGACCGGAGTGTCATCGCGCCCCGCCGCCATCATGTGGAGAATCTCGCCCATGATGCCAAAGCGGCGACGCAGCATGGCGACCGGGAACTCGGCCAGTTCGTTTATCCTGGTCACACCCATCAGGCTCAGCGCCACCGCGGTCTTGTTCCCGACGCCCCAGATCTCCCTGACAGAAAGGTCGCCGAAGCGCTTCGTGAACTCGCCGGGGCGCACTATCGAGACGCCGTCGGGTTTCCGGAACCCCGAGCACATCTTCGCGACCAGCTTGTTGGGGCCGATCCCGATGGAGGCGGTGAGATCTGGGAAGCGCTCACGCATGCGCTCCTTGATTCTAAGGGCGGCCTCCTCGCAGTTGTCCCACGTCCACTCGGTGCCCGTCATCTCGATGAACGCCTCGTCGATGCTGTAAGGCTCGACGATGGTCGAGAACTCCTTGTAGATGCGAAGGAGCTCGAGCGACACGTAGATGTACTGGCCGGGGTTGCCTTCCACGGGGACTGCGTGCGGACACAGGTTGAACGCCTCGACCGTGGACATGCCCGACCTGATGCCGTACTTGCGCGCGGGGTATGACGCGGCCGCCACGACGCTGCGCGTCGTCGGCTTGCCGCAGACGATGACGGGAAGCCCGCGGAGCTTCGGGCGGCACATCACCTCTACCGACGCGAAGAACGCGTCCATGTCGACGTGGAAGACCAGCCGCTCGTACGGCTTCTTCCCGACGCCGGCCCGCCTGGTACGTCTGTCGAGCATCCGTCCCTCCGTCTAGAGCGCCCTCACCCAGAACCCGCTCCCAAAGAGAGGCTCGTTGACCTCCAGCCTCACGAGTATCTCGTTCTCCCCTGGCACGAGCGGAAGCTCCACCCCGAACTGGCCGGGCATGAGCCTTCCCCATCCGTCTACCTCGCTTCTGCCCGGGTCGTTCCACCCCCTGCGCTCTCCAGCAAACACGCTCGTGCCGTTCAACCACATCGAGAGCTGGTCGGTGTAGGTGAGACGAAACTGGCGCGCGACCTTCACTGGCGACTCCACGAGCGCCCTCGCGAACACGACACCCTTCCTGCAGTACTCACCCGGATCGATGGCCACAACGTTGATAACGCCCCGGCGGTCGGTGCCGACGTCGCGCCAGCCCATGTCGTCCGCGCGCCCGGCCGCGACCGGATCGTCCGAGCCGAAACCCTGGGGGAGCATGCGGCTGACAGACCAGTCCCGGATGACTCCGGGGTCGAGCACGCTCCCCCAGATATCGTCGAGAATGGGCTCGACGTCGTCCAGTGCCGTTACCCGCAAGTTGCGGAAGTAGGCGGACGCGTAGTAGCGCCATAGCCGTATACCTCCGGCCGCGAACGGGAGGTCGTATATGGTGAAGACGGGCTCGGGGGCGTCGCCGGTGTAGAGGTTGGCGACGGTCTCTCCCGCGTCGAGCCTCAGTCTGAGCCACTCGCCCCTGCTCACCGGCGCCGTGCGCTGCGAGAGCGGCCCGAGCTTCCACGAGGTGTTGGAATCGTCGTACCTGCCGCAGCTCTCGAAGTGCCTCTCCCCGCCTTCCGGAAACCCGGGGAAGTGGACGTTGCAGCAACCGGATCCATCGCGCTGCACGTGGAAATCGAAGCCGAGGAAGCCGCTCCCCTCACCCACGGGCAACACCTCGAGCTCGAGACGGTAGTTCTTCCATGTGTCGTCGCCAACCCACCCGAGCCACGGCGCGGCGTTCGGGTCGCCCGCCTTCAAGTGAAGCACCTTCCCGTACTCGGGGTCCTCTGTCAGGCTGATTGGCGGTATGGGCCATTCGCTGGTCGACCTGCCGTCGAATCTGTCTTCAAAGAGGAGCTCTCCCTCGCGGTGCTCCATTGGTCAACCCCGTTTCTTCTTGGATGCGGCTCTCCGCTTCACGGGTTTTCCGGTTTCCGATTTCCTGGCGGGTGTTTTCTTCTTCGCCGCGGACTTCTTTGGCTTCTTCGCACCTTCCTTCTTCACTACCTTCTTCACTACCTTCTTCCCCGTGCCCTTCTTCTGCTTGAGCGGCTGACACTTCGGGCAGATGAAGCTGGCTGTGCTGCCGGTCTTGATCTTGACGACCTTCTCGCCACAGGACGGGCACGGCTTGCCCTCCCGGTAGCCCACGAGGATGTCCTTCATCTTGAAGCCGCCGCGTTTCCCGTAGAGGTCGCGCTCGTAGAACGCGCCGCGCCTCCTGAGGCTGGGCTTCAGGCCCTTCTGAATGCCGTTCCAGAGCGCCTCGACCTCGTCGTCCGTGAACGTGTCGATGGTACGAAGAGGATGCAGCCCCGCCAGGAAGAGGATGTCGTGGACGTAGGCGTTTCCGATGCCTGCGATGCGCTCCTGGTTCAAAAGGAACGACTTGACCGCGCCCTTGCGCTTGCTGAGCAGCTCGCGAAACTCGGCGAGCGCCACGTCGATAACGTTCGGCCCAAGCTTCGCGCTCATCGTGTGCTTGTCGAGCTTGCTCGCCGCCGCGTAGTGCGTGTAGCCAAACCACCAGAAGTTGACCGCAAGCGTGGTTCGGTCTTTGAAGTGAAACGCAATGCGCCACTTCTCCGGCATGCTCTTGCTGTCCACCAAGAGCAGCTCTCCACCCATGCCCATGTTAATGAGGAGGTAGCCCTTCGTGGTATCAGTGAAGATCCACTTGCCGTGATAGGTGGTCCCAAGAAGCTTGGCGCCCTCGAGTGCGCTCTTGAATTTCTTCGGCGAGACGTTCAGGCACTTGGGCTGAAGAACCTCTACCTTCGTGATGGTCTTTCCCGTGAGCTCCTTGTCCATCTCGCGTGCGCGCGATGCGATCTCGGGGAGTTCGGGCACATTCTCATCCTTTCAGATGACATCCCCGGAGGGCCGGCGGGCAGGCTCCTCTCTAACGGGGTGTCGCGACAGCAGATCGACCTACTTCTTCGCCGGAGGCTTCGCGTACCAGTCGCGCTTGCCCTTCAGGAACCCGTCCACACCGTTCCGCTTGATGCGCCTGAGGTTCCGGATATGGCCGATGCCGTGCACCGGCTCCAGGAATTTGAGCTTGTCACACTCGACGAACTCGCCACACTCCCAGCATCCCTCGATCTTCTTCTCCCTGCAGCAGATCCGCACCTCGCACGTGGGACCGCCCCCGCCCTCCCGGCAGAGCTTGCTGCAGCGAGCTTTGCCCAGCGTCTCCAGCACCTCGTGGAAGTCGGGGTACTTCTTCAGAGCCTTGAAGTACGGGACCTCCGATACGGACTCGGCGAACCGCTCGAAACCCACGCGCTTGAGTTCCTTCTTGAGCTCTCCCGCAAGGTCGGCCACCGCCCCGTCGCGCGCGAAGCAGTCCGCACAGCACAGGCCGCAGTAGGCGACCACGCTCTTCTTCAGCTTGGCCACGCTCTAGCTCCCCTCGTTGAGGTGGATGGCGAACTTGCAGCGGTCGTGACCCTGGAGTACGGATTCCTCGCACGTAATCCTGACCGGTCTCTCCAGAATGGCTTCCCACAGAGGCTTGAACCAGCCGGCGCCGCAGTTGCAGAAGGTCGATGAGACCTCCTTGCCCCTGAGTATCGTCGCCTTGATGATCGGACAATGACATGCAGACGCGCGCTTCACGATGGGGTCGGTGGCTTCTTTGTGCTTCGCCGCCTCCTGTGGGGCCTTGTCTATGAAGATGACGTCGTCCCCACGGTCAGGATCTCTATAGTACGGCGCGCCCTCGTAGCCCGGGTCTTCCTTAAGCCACGCCATGAACGGATCGAGACCGCCGAGCTCCTCGTACTTGCTCTTGAGCTTCTCGATCTGCTCGGCCGGGTAGATGTGAGCGCAGCGGCACACTATCTCCCGACGCGTGTCCTCATCGGCTACGGCTGCGTCCAGGCGCTCCATCGCGCCTTTGACCCAGGCAATCTTCTCGTCCGTGTCGGAAGCAGGGGTGAGGTTCTCGCTGCCCGCGAGCACATCGCGCCTGATGTCCTCGCCCGCGAACTGGCCGAGGCTGTCGTCGAACCTTTCGAGCCACTTCGGCAGGAGCATCGGGACCTGTAGCTCGGACGTATACGCGCCGGGATCTTCGGGGTCGTCACCCAAGTGTGCCTCGCGCCACGGTGCCTCGGAAACTCCGATGTGGTGATCGATGGTGTAGCGCCACATCGCCCCGAACTGCTCACCGAGCGCTTTGCCCGCCTCTTCGGAACCGTACTGCCCACGGAATGTCGTGCACAGCATCTGGTTGCCTTCGAGCATGCGGCTCTTGACCTCGTCGCTCTCCACGGGCGCGGTAACCGGCAGGCACACCTCGATGGTACCCCCACCGCGATAGATGACGATGCGTCCTCCGTCGGTATGAGGACCGACGACATCCTCCAGTTTCGTGAAATAGTCGCCGATCTCGTTGTACTTGCCCTGGAACCGCATGGTCGCCACGAGCGTGTCGTCGAGTGTCTTCCAGTGAACTGTCAGCTCGTCTTTGGGCACGGTGGTCTTCCCTCCTCACTTCACAGACGTGTCCTCTTCCATGATGCAGAACACGTTGCCGGCGGGGTCTTTGCAGTAGGCCATATAGCCGACACCGGGGACCGACATCTTCGGCGCGACCACGCTGCCGCCGACGCCCTCGATCTTCCCGACGTAATCATCCACGGAGGGCACGTCTATACTGTTGACGGCGCCGGAGTCGCCTTCTGAACGGCGGGCGATGCCGCCGTCGATGCCGGGCTGGTCTTCCGGGCCCGTCTTTATGAGCCAGTAGTCCATGGGTCCGTCCCACTTCTGTACGGTCCAGCCGAATACCTCCCGATAAAACTCGACCAGCTTCTCAGGATCATCGGCCGGAAGTTCGAAATGAGTCACTCGTAGCATTTGGAGTCCTCCCTCCATGTTCCGCTGGAACGCCCGCTCTCACTGCTCTGGAAGCCCGCTCACCGACGGCAGGATGATTCTCGGGCGCCGGACGCCCACGCGGAGCTGCGTGGTGCCGTCAATGAGCGCCCGCCGGCCCTCGTGCGCCGAAAGGATAGCAAGGAGCTCTTCCGCGATCGACGAGGCCCCGAAGGCTCCGGTCACAACCAGCGTGAAGCCGAGCTGCGGTTCGAGCACGTCCTCGAGGTCCACGCCGCCCGCAATGAGCCCCGCGACACCTGCTTCCCGACACTCCGCGATCGCGGCCGCGTCCGCACGTTCGAGCACGGCCACGCACCCTGGCTTGATGCTGCCCATCGCCAGCGGGCCGTGTGCCTCGCCACCACTTCCCCACACCCCGTAGATATCGACTCCCTCACTCACGATCGTGCACCCTCGCTCGGTCACCGACTCCACGGTCCCCGGGAGCCACGCCGGAACCTCGAGTTCCTCCAGAAGCGGCTCTATCATGACCATGCCGAAGCGCTCATCGATCCGGGAGATCCTCCCGCGAACAGGCGATTTCGATATCTTGCCTCCTGTCCCAATGGCCGCAAGCCACTGACCGCGCTCAAGCTCATCGCCGACCGCGACCTTGAGATACGGTTTCAGCTGGTCCGCGTGCACGCCGAGGTCCTTCGCCACTTGGACCGTCGTCAGCACCTGTGCCCCTTCCGGGCTTTCCCGGACGACCATCGTCCCATCCGGCAGGATCTTCTCAATCCTTCCCTCCACAGGAGAGCGGTAGACCTGCGGATTCACGAACAGATTGGGCTGCTTTGCGATAACTTCCTTCCTGGCGACATCGTCCCCAACGCCCTTGAGCAGCAAATCTCCTAGTTTTTCAGGGTCAACCTGCATCGCGCGCGCCACGTTCAGGAAGAACGGCCTGAGGAACTGACGGACGCTCCTGGCAACAACGGTATCGGCCTCAACAACATCGCCCGGCTTGACGAACACCTCTCCTTCAGTCGCAAGCTCCCTTCGTTCGATAATGCGTCCCCGCTGGACTCGCACCCTCGCGTGAGCACGCTCGCCTTTCCCTGGCGGCTCGAAACCGTCCCCGGTGAGGGCGCTTGA
>DAOWER010000097.1 GCA_030638405.1 Candidatus Eiseniibacteriota bacterium
ACCGCTTGATCCGAACACCGGATACCACTGGAGACGGACACAGAGATGAAACTGGAACAGATGGGGGCGCTTCAGCGAACGCACAACTGCGGAGCGCTTCGAAAAGAAGACGCGGGGAACGAGGCCGTGCTGATGGGATGGGTCCACCACCGTCGGGACCTGGGCGGTCTCTTCTTCATCGACCTCAGGGACAGGCACGGCACGACACAGGTGGTCTTTCGCCCTGACGACGACAGCGAGCTGCACGCGAAGGCGGGAGAGCTTGGGGCCGAGTACGTCATCGCTGTCCGAGGCGAGGTGTCCCAGCGTCCCGACGGCACGATCAACCCGGACCTGCCCACCGGCGAGGTCGAACTCGTCGCGCGCGAGCTCCTCGTTCTGAACGCGTCTCTGACGCCGCCCTTTGTCCTCGAGGAGCCGGTGAAGGCGAGCGACGAACTGCGTCTCGAGTACCGCTACCTGGACCTCCGCCGTCCCCACATGCAGCGGCTGATCGAGGCGCGGCACGTGGCGGCGCACGCCACACGCGCCTACCTGACGGAGCAGGGCTTCCTCGAAATCGAGACTCCTCTTCTTGCGAAGAAGACACCCGAGGGCGCCCGCGACTTCGTCGTCCCGTCGCGAGTCCATCCGGGCAAGGTCTACGCGCTGCCGCAGTCGCCCCAGCTCTACAAACAGATACTGATGGTGGGCGGGTGCGACCGGTACTTCCAGATAGCACGCTGCCTTCGGGACGAGGACCTGCGGTCGGACCGGCAACCCGAGCACACGCAGATCGACTTCGAGATGAGCTTCGTGACCGAGGACGACGTGTTCGGCGTCGCGGAAGGACTGATGCAGTCGATATGGCGCGCCGTCCGCGGTGACGAGCTGACCATCCCCTTCCCCAGGCTGGCGTACCGCGACGCGATGCAACGCTACGGAACCGACAAGCCGGACGTGCGGTTCGGGCTGGAGATAGTCGACTTAACCTCCGCGCTCCGCGAATCGGAGTTCAAGGTCTTCCGCTCGGTCATAGAAGGCGGCGGCGTGGTCCGCTGCCTGAACGCGTCGGGCTGTGCCGGCTGGTCACGCAAGGACATCGACACGAAGGAAGCGCTGGCGAAGAAGTGGGGCGCGAAGGGACTCGCCTGGGCCAAGGTCGATGGCGGAAGCCTGATGGGCGGAATCAGTAGATTCATGTCGGAGGGCGAGGTCGCCGCGATCATCGAGGGGACCGCCGCCACCGACGGCGACATCATCCTCTTCGTCGCCGACAAGGAGGCCACCGTCGCCCGCGTCCTCGGGAACCTGAGAGTCGCACTGAGGGACGAACTGTCGCTCGTGTCCGCAGACGAGTTCGCGTTCACCTGGGTCACGGAGTTCCCGCTCTTCGCCTGGAACGAGGACGCCGGCGCGTGGGAAGCGGAGCACCACATGTTCTCGATGCCCAGGGAGCAGGACCTCGAGCTCCTCGAGACGGACCCCGGCAAGGTGCTCGGGCGGCTCTACGACCTCGTGTGCAATGGATTCGAGCTGGCATCGGGCTCCATCCGGATCCACCGGCGCGACATTCAGGAGCGTGTCATGAAGGTCGTCGGGATGTCGGCGGCCGACGCCGACAGGCGCTTTGGCTTCCTGCTGAAGGCGCTCGAGTACGGAGCGCCGCCTCACGGCGGGCTGGCGCCGGGTCTGGACAGGATCATCATGATCCTCACGGGCGAGGCCGGCATCCGCGACACCATAGCCTTCCCCAAGACCTACAGCGGGCTGTCGCTAATGGACGGTTCGCCGTCGGACGTCGAGCAGGAAGTGCTCGACGAGCTGGGGATCCGGCTGGTCGAGAAGCGCGTGCCGGCCGCCGGGGAGAACGATGACTAGCCGGGACGACCGGGCGCGGCGGCCGCCCAGGATCGGTGAGATCCTGTTTGTTGCGGCCGTCTCGGGTGTTCTCGGCCTCTGCTCGGGAGTTGGAGAGAGCGTCGTCAGGGCGCTCCAGCATTCCTTCTATTTCCACACCACTCGTTCTTACGTTTCCTTCCTCGCCGTGCCTGCGTTCTGGTACACCGTCGCGGGAGCGGTGGTCGGAGCGCTTGTCGCACTCGGCGTCCTCGTCTTCGTCAGGCGAAGGCGCGTTGCTCCGACGGCTATGGCGGTCGGAGCGGTTTTCCTCCTCATCTCCTACTGGGGCTCGATCTTCCGGGGCAGGTTCTTCGGCTCGCTCGGAAACGCGCTGGGTCACCTCGCGATGTTCGCGACGGCGGTCATCGTGTTCGTCGTCGCCCGCCACCTCGTCAGCAGTGCGATCGCGCTGGCGCCCGGCGGGCGGAGAAGGACGCTCCGGTGGGGAGCGTCGGTCGTGCTTGTCTTCGTGCTCGTGGCGGGCGTCGGTGGATGGGCGGCTCTCTCGGTGCCGGCGGAACCCGGACGTGATCTGCCCGTCATGTCGCTGCGGGCCGACGGCGCTCTCAATGTGCTCCTCATCACGATTGACACGCTCAGGGCCGATCGCCTCGGATGCTACGGATACCCGCTGGAGCGCAGTCCGCTGGGCGATGCGTCAGGCACGTCGCCCGTCGTGGACGGCCTTGCGAGCGCGGGAGCGCGTTTTCAGAGCGCGATCGTCCCGATGATCGCAACCGATCCCAGCCACGCTTCCATCATGACGTCGCTCTATCCGGCGGAGCACGGAGTTCTGCGGAACGCCGTTCAACTCGGCCGGGAGCACGTAACCCTCGCTGAGATCTTCCGTTCCGCGGGTTATCGCACCGGGGCGGCTGTCAGTGTCTGGCACCTGGACGGCTTCGTGTCCGGACTCAGCCAGGGGTTCGGCGACTACTTCGACAGGGGGTTCCACGATCGATACGAGCATCACTCCGCGTGGCGTCGTTTGCCGAGAGGCGTGAGAGACGACATGTTCGCGCTCACGTGCGGTGCTTATACGACCTGCGAACGTGCCATCCAGTGGCTGGGCGACGGCGACGAGCGTCCCTTCTTCCTGTGGGTGCATCTGTTCGACCCGCACAGGTCCTACGTGTGCCACGAGAGCGACGCCGCGCCGTTTGACAGGGTCGACGTCGAACGGATGGCAGAGCTCGAGGGGGAGGAGCTGGCCGAACTCGCGGCTCGGGGGAGCAGGTTCTATGACTCCGAGATCCGATATGCGGACGCGGCGATCGGCGTTCTCCTGGACGGCGTCCGTCAGGGCGGGGACCTCGGTGAGACCGTTGTCGTCGTTGTGTCGGACCACGGCGAGCACATGGACGAACCCAGGCTCGAGCGAGCGCAGTGGTTCGGCCACTCGGACGTCTTCGAGGAGACATGTCGCGTCCCCCTGATCATCTGGCGACCCGGCCTGGTGAAGGTCGGCGTCGTGTCCGAACAGGTCAGCGTGATGGACATCGGCCCGACGCTTCTCGAACTTGCGGGTCTGGTGGGCCCAGCGGAGCCAGGGGAAATCGGACGGAGCATGGTGGAGCTCATCGACGGGGGTCCGTGGACGGAGATCCCGCTCGTCATCGACGCGAACCCGCATTCCGGCACGGACATCGAGGGCCGGGCGCTGAGAGCGAACGGATGGAAGTTCGTCACACGACCGGGGTCGGGCGCGGAGCTGTACGATCTGAAGACGGACCCTGATGAATTGCTGAATCTAGTTCACACTGATAGCTCACGGGCAACGCTCTTGTCCGCCGAGCTGGCTCGAATCGTGCACGTCTGGAGCGGCGAAGAGCCACCTGAGGCGGACGCGGAAACGCGCGAGAAGCTCAGGGCCCTGGGCTACGTCCATTAGGATTCGTGAGAGACGTATGGTGTTCAGCAGCCCTAAACCCGCGCCAGCCCTGCAAATGGAGCTTGACAGTGGGTGTCCGGCTTGATAGCGTACCAAGTAGATGAAGGGGTCTGTTTAGGTCTCGCCCCCGCAGGGGGGGCGACGTTGGTATTGGTATACCGGAAGGGGGTGCCGACTGATGGCACGTAAGACCAAGAGGTACATCGCTCTTGCAGCGTTACTCCTCGTCCTGGGTGTCGCCCTGATAGGGTGCGGCCCCAAGCCTGCGTGTGAGGGAGCTGACGTGACGTCGGTCCAGTCGGCGCAGGACGAGTGCGCCGCGGCCAGCGACGAACTGGACGAGGCGCGTGACGCGAGAGCAGGTCTGGAGGCGGAGGTTGCCTCCACGAAGGCGGAGATCGCGGCTCTCGAGGATCAGCCGAACGTCCTCGCTGCGCGTCTTCACGAACTCAAGAAGGGCAGCGGACGCTAGTCGGCCGCGCTACGACGAAGAAAGGAGAGAGACCAAGAATGCTGCACAAATTGATTGTCGCACTGGTCCTCCTCGTCGCCGTCGCGCTCGTGACCGGCTGCGCGCCGCAAGTCACGAGGACGGCCGATCCGAGCGAGGCGGATTTCTACACCGAAGAGGAATACCAGGGGCTTCAGAACGACCAGCGTGAGGCGTACTGCGCGGAGCTTCTCGCCGCGTACGAGGAGGCGCAGGACTGCGTGGACAGCGCGAAAGCCGACCTGTCGAGAGAGTCGACGGCCGTCGGCGATCTCGAGGACGTGCTCGCTGGTCTGACGCCGCAGCTCATGAGTCTCCGGGGCGACGTCGAGGGTCTGCAGAGCCAGATAGTCTACTTCGAGGGGCTGCCGCGGATGTACATGGTCGAGAAGGGCGATTTCCTCTACAAGATAGCGGGCATGGAGGAAGTCTACGCGGACCCGCTGAAGTGGAAGAGGATCTGGCGCGCGAACAAGGACGTCTTGGAGGAGTTCTCAGACCCGAACCTGATCTACCCGAACTGGGAGCTGACGATCCCGCGTGATTGGCCCCGCAGCTACACGGTCAAGGAGGGCGAGAGTCTCTGGATGATCGCCAGGCGCTGGGAGATCTACGGGGCAGGCCGGATGTGGACGGAGATCTTCGACGCCAACGGCGACGTCCTCGGCGACCCGGACATGATCAGACCTGGCCAGACTCTGACAATTCCGCGCTAGAGAGCGTGGTGATGCTGGTTGGCTCGAGCTCGTTCAGGTGGTAGATGCAGGGGGGTGTGGAGAACCGACGGGGAGAGTCTCTCAGCGGATAGATACTTGCATACGACATCGGGCTCTTGGTTCCTGGGTTCCCAGACGAACCAGGAGCCCGTTTTTTGGGTGCGGGTCTACGGGAGTGACACCACGTGAAGCACAAGATCTCCGTCGAGGACATTGACTCGATCCACCTGTACGGACGGAACGACGTCAATCTCCGACTGATACACGACTCGTTCGACGCGAAGGTGACCACACGCGGCGGGGAGATCACCATCGTCGGTTACGACGAAGAGGTCTCGAAGGTCGATAAGGTCCTGACCGAGATGGCGAATCTCGTGCGCCGGGGACGCACCGTGAGGCGCGAGGACGTGTCGTACGCGATTCGCATGGTGCAGGCGGACCACGCGGAGGAGCTGACGCAGTTCTACGCCGCGGGGACTCGTCTGAAGGGACTGAAGAAGCCCGTCG
>DAOWER010000253.1 GCA_030638405.1 Candidatus Eiseniibacteriota bacterium
GAGCTGGTAGTCCCAACCGTCCTGCGTGTCGATCCAGCCCTTCAACTCCTCCATCTTCATCGTTACCTCCTAGCGCTGTCTCACCCCGGTGTGAAAACCTGGGTGTAGCTAGTCTACTTTCTCAGCTTCGGTCGCCTTGTTCAGGTCCGACATGAGCGCCTCGATATCGATCCCGTGCGCCGCCGCGCCCTCCGCGATCGACTCGAACGCCGCTACCGCGCAGCCGATGCAATGGAGCCCGTGCTGCATGAAGACCGGCACGGTCTCCGGGTGGCTCTTCACTACGTCGCCGATGGGCATTTCCTTCGTGATGACCATCTCCGCCATGTGTCTCTCCTGTTGTGATCGTCTGGAGTGGTGCTTCCATCACGGCATAATAACCTGACCCCTCCCCCGCTTCAAGTGGGAAATCGCACCTATCCCGCGAATTCCTCCCTGGCCAGTCTGCGCCGCAGCCGGGCTCCGACGACCCGCTCTGCGACCCACGCCAGACCCCACAGGGCCGCGAGCATGGGCCCCGCGGCCGCCGGTTTGTCCTGCATCGTGAGCTGGATCGCTATCAGGAGCGGGATCATCGTGGTGCCCAGGATCAGGAAGAACCCTAACTGGCGCGCCTGCCTGGTCCTTTCCACCTCCTGCGAGAGCGGCATGTGCGGGGACGCGAGCGACAGGATGGCGAACGCGGTCAGACACATGGGGAGCACCATCAGGATGAAGGTCGCCGCGCCGAGAACCGGCATCGCGAGGCTCAGCAGGACGAACAGCAGGATGAAGAACGGGACGAGGTAGCGCCAGATCACCAGCCTGCGCGCGCCCCGCAGGAGTCCCGACGGGTCCCCGATGGGGGCCGCGTAGAAAAGCCAGCTGGCCTTCCATTGCTCGGTTTGCGTCATGGCTGCCGCGAAGAAAAGAGACACGAAGATGCAGTAAAGCCCCATTATCTCTTGGAGCGCGACCGGACTTCCGCCGGGCGACTGGACGAACGGGCTGTGAAGGTCGTGCCGGATGAGCGCCGTGATGTAGACCGCGAGCGGCAGACCGAACGCCGGGTAGACCCTGGAGCGGAGCTTCCGGTCGCGCCGCATGTAGGCGTCCATGAGCACGTAGCCCGCGCGCTCCGTGCCGGTCCCGAGCGAGGCGAGCCCGACGCGGAAGAAGGGACGCCTCCTCACGCGGCCGCCGGCGTGTTCCTCGGTCTCGACCGGGGACGTCGTCAGCTCGGATATCTTCCGCGAGTAGTCGAGCGATATCGTGTTCATCGCCGCCGCTATCACGAGAGCGGAGCCGAGCGCGGCCATCAGGATCAGGTGGACGTCCTGACGATTGCCCGCTCCCGCCAGCAGCTCGACCGAGCCGGCGAACCACGCGGGCGGTGCGGCGTAGACCCACGCGCCGCGGTTGAGCGAGAGCAGCGTCGGGTCGTCCTCGATCATCCGCGGCAGCAGGAAGTACGCGAGAACGAGCACCAGCGTGACGCCCGAGTGCACGTAGGTCATGATGGTGGTGAAGCGCTGGTAGCTCACGACCCTGAGCGTGCCCGTGTAGATGAGCACCACCGCGGCGGCCGTCGCCAGACACGCGACGACACCGGCCAGAACGTGGAAGAGCCCGAAGAGAAAACCCGGTTCCAGCGAACAGCTGCCGATCACCGCCGCCGGCAGGGTCAGAGCCAGCGCGATCGGCGTCACGTAGAAGAGCAGGTTGCCCATCTTCGCCCAGAAGTAGGTGCGTGAGGAGACGGGTCGATGAGCGAGTATGTGGAAGTCATCAGGGTGAACAACGATGGTCACGTACTCCATGATGACCGCGAGGGCCGTCATGAACATCGCGGCGCTTATCGTGAAGAGCGAGTAGACGAAGAGGTTGTCGTGGGGACGGAGCCCGACGGCCATCAGGAGACCCATCACGGCG
Organism: Candidatus Eiseniibacteriota bacterium; assembly: GCA_030638405.1. Lineage (GTDB taxonomy): Bacteria > Joyebacterota > Joyebacteria > Joyebacterales > Joyebacteraceae > JALGZG01. The sequence goes on from DAOWER010000253.1 coordinate 1,912, forward strand.
TACGTGATGAGAGCGATGACGAAGGGAGGCAGCTTTCCGCGTCCCATCCCGCCGCGGGAGGTCCTGAGGTCGAGCCTGATGCCGGCAACGAGGAGCGCCCTGAGCTGCTGCCAGTCGACGCTGTTCTCGCCGGCCGCGCCCCGCGCTCTCCGCGTCTCCCGCTCCCTCAACTCCCTACTCCCCCTTTCCACCCGTAACGCTCTCTGAGAACGCCCGGACGATGTCGGGAAGGTCGCCGGTGGACGTGAGCTCGCTGAACACCCCCTCAAGCGATGCCGCACTCGTCAGATCCTTGAGCTCCTCGACGTTCCCGTCGGCGATGACGCGCCCGTTGTTCAGGATCACTATCCTGTCGCAGACCTTCTCGACCACCTCGAGGACGTGAGAGCAGTAGAAGACGGTCTTGCCCTGCGAGGCTAGGTCGCGCAGGAGTTCCTTCAGGACCAGGGCCGTATTCGCGTCGAGGCCGGACAGCGGCTCGTCCAGGAAGAGCACGCTGGGGTTGTGCAGGAGCGCCGCCGATATGAGTACCTTCTGCTTCATGCCCCGGGAGAACGAGGACATCGTCCGGCCGGACGCGTCGGCTATCCCGAAGAGCTCAAGGAAGGTCTCGGCCTTGCCCTGCGCCTCGTCGCGGTCGAGATGATAGAGGTGGCCGACGAGCGACAGGTACTCGCGCGGCGTCAGATTCTCGTAGAGCGCACCGGTCTCCGGCACGACGCCGATCCGTGCCTTGGCCTCGAGAGGCGACTCGCCGATGTCGAATCCATCGATCACGGCCGTGCCGCTCGTCGGCCTGAGCATCCCCGTTGCCATCTTCACCGTCGTCGTCTTGCCCGCGCCGTTCGGCCCCAGGTACCCGCAGATCTGTCCGCGCGGCACGGTCAATGTGACTCCCGCGACGGCCTCCGTTTCCTCGAAGCTCTTCGTCAGGTCGCGGAAGACGACCGCGCCATCCGTGCCATCCGTAGTATGTGTGTTCATCGGCTCTCTCTCCGGTCTAGTGGTTCTCTTCCCCGGCGCTCAGAGTCGCCGCCAGGCCCACCGCCTCCGCGAGCACGCCCGCGGGCGCCGGCGGTGCCATGTTCACGATCGCGCCCCACGCCTCCAGCGCCTCCGCGTCACGTCCTGCTCCCGCGTGCGCCCGGCCCAGCCCGATCCACGCCTCGTAGTAGCGCGGGTGCTGCGTCACCGCGCGTCGGAAGTGCTCGACGGCTTCATCGAACCGCCCGAGTTCGAGGAGGGCCAGGCCGAGGTTGTGCCGCGACGAGAGGTCGCTCGGGCTCTCCGCAAGAGCCTTCTCGAACTCGCGCGCGGCGCCCTCCATGTCGCCCTGGCGCCCCAGGATGTTCCCGACGGCGTTGTGCATCGCCGCGAAGCTGAACTCTATGGTGTCGGCCCCCACCGCTACGGCCAGCACAGCGACGGAGATAGCGGCGACAGTGATGGTGCGCCAGTCCCGGCCGCGCGCCGCCCGCCAGAGGGACTCGACCGCGAAGCCCGCGCCCACCAGGAGGACCAGCACGACCGCGAGCCGGTAGCGTCCGGTGACGAAGAACGGCACGACCGAAGCCGTGAACGTCAGCCCGAAGAGGACCAGCAGTCCGACGCGCTTCCGCCGCCTGACGGCCAGCGCCAGGCCGAAGAGACCGAGCGGTGCGACGACGCCGAACGTGCCCACCGGAATCCTGAGCACCGGAGCGAACTGCTTCACGTAGTACAGATGGTAATGGTTGGGGATCTCGTAGTGGTTCCAGAACAGCACGAACTTCCGTGCCATCAATGTGACCCACCGCTCCGGGTTCGCACGGATGTCCTCGAGCGTCCGTCCTGTCCAGAAGTCGGACACCTCCCCCGCCGAGAGCGCGCGGCCGGTCTCCCGCTCCGCCGCCGCCTTCGACGCCAGCCGCAGGTCGAACCGCATCTCGGGTGGCACCTGGAACACCCCCGGGGAGTTCGTGTGGTTCCCGATGAAGAAGTTGATGCCGCCGTTGGACGAGACGGGGATGAAGTCGCCCTCCGCCCTGTAGTTGTGGATCGTCGCCGGGAGGATCATGGCGCCCGCGGCCGCGAAGAAGAGGACTGCCGGAAGCACGCGGACTCCGCCTGCGCGCGCGGACCGTTCGCGGTGCGTCCGCCCGCGGAGCGCGAGCCAGAGCGCCCCCGCGGGTGCGAAGAGGAGCAGGTTCGGCTTCCCCAACCCCGCGAGGCCGAGCAGCGCGCCGGCGGCCACGGCCTTCCACGCCCCCCCGTCACGGTCGGCAAGCTGGAGTAAGACCAACGACCCGAGCAGGAAGGTGATGACGAGCGTGATCTCGAGGACCTCACCTTCGAAGAACACGAACGGGACATACATCGCTGCGAAGAGCGCGGCGATGAGCCCTGCCCGCGACCCGACCGTCAGTCTTCCCAGCAGGAACACCAGGAGGACGGACAGCGTCCCCGCCACGGACTGCACGACTCTGATGGCGTGGAAGCCTGCGCCGCCAAGCCTGGCGACCAGCGCCAGGAAGAAAGGGTACAGGGGGCTGGAGTGGAAGTACGCGTGGTCGGGGACCAGCTTCCCCTGCGCGATGTCGCGCGCCTGCGCGAAGTAGACCGCGGGGTCGCCCATCAATGTTCTGAACAGTGGATGGTCATGGATCTCTTGGAGGTAGATGAGGCGCAGCGCCAGAGCGAGCGCGGCGATAACTCCCAGGGCCACCCACTCGCCCCGGGTCGTCGCGCGTTCGGTGCCGCTTTCGGAGGCTGGTTTCAACGGACAGTCCGTGAACGAGAAGCGCTTCGACCGAATCGGAGACCGCGACGGCCCGACCCCGCGGCCGTCCTGCGGACTCCTGTGACTACGCGAAGCTAGCACAGCCGCCGCAATACCGGCAAGCCGGAAGCTCCCGTCATAGGGAACTCCCGGCTTGCTGCTTCCGGCCTGTTGTGGAGACCGGCGGCGGCCCTTGCGCGCATTGAATCGGAGGGTACTGCTCGGGCCCCCGCCCGGTCTCACTTGTGGCCGCCCTCACGGCGGGTTGTGGGGGCGCGTTCTTCCTCTTCTCGCCTTCTTAGAGGGCGTGACCTGGGGATTCGTTCCCGACATGTGTGAGAGAAGCCGGCGCTGAGTCGTGCACGGTCGTGCCGGAGCGCTGCAGGACGCGCCGCCGCAACGGGCCCGTTAGAGGGACTCGCCGGTCGTGATGGCCCGGGCGATGGCGGCGGCGTGGATCTCGGCGGTGTCGCTCGTTCGCTCGGCGTATCCGCCGGCCAGGGCGACCACAAAGGGGACGCCTCTGGAGGCGCACGCGGACATGACGGCCTCGTCCCTGTCCGCGAGGTCCTGCTTGGTGAGCGCCAGGCCTCCGAGGAGGTCGTGTTCGTACGGGTCGGCGCCGGCGACGTAGAAGACCATCTCCGGTGAGAACTCACCGAATATGGTGTCCAGCGCGCTCTTGAGGTTGGAGAGATACAGGGTGCCGTCGGCATCGTTGGGAAGGCCGATGTCGAGGTCGCTCGGGGGCTTGGCCATCGGGTAGTTCAGTTCCTGATGGATCGAGAAGGTGAACACGCGCTTGTCCTTCGAGAATATCGCGGCGGTCCCGTTGCCCTGGTGGACGTCGCAGTCCACCGTGGCGACGCGCTCCGCCAGTCCGTCCTCTAGCGCCCGCGCTACTCCCATCGCCACGTCGTTGAGCACACAGAAGCCCTCGCCGTGGTCGGGGAAAGCGTGATGAAGACCACCGGCTATGTTGACCCCGACTCCCCGCTCGAACGATGATCTGACGGCCGATATGGTCCCTCCCGCCCCGAGGAACGACTTATCGATCAGCTCCTTCGAATAGGGCAGTTCGAGCGTCGCTTCCTCGAGCGGGGAAAGCGTGCCGTTCAGGAGCTTCGCCACGTACATCTCGGTGTGGACCAGAAGCGCGTCTTCGACCGAGGCGGGCTCGGGCCTGACGAAGTCATCCGGCCTGGCAACGCCCATGTCGAGCAGTCGCTCCTTCACGAGCCGGTACTTCCTCATCGGGAAGATGTGCGGGCCGATGTCGGCCTCGTAGTCGTCTGAGTAGAAAAGCACCGGTCTCATGCAGTGGAGCTCCTGTGTGGTTGTGATGGTCCCGGGTCGCGCGACTGCCGCAGAGCTCTCACCGTGCGCCCGACGCCTTGCCCACCCCCGGCCCAGCTGTCGCTTCCTCTTCGCCCGTCTCTCGGTCACCCACCTCGGCGTCGCCTGTCTCTGGGTCACCTGCCTTGGTGTCGCCTGCCTCTGGGTCACCTGTCTCGGCGTCATCTGCCTCTGGGTCGCCCGCCTCGGCGTCACCTGCCGCTCGGTCACCCGCCTCGGCGCCGCCTGCCTCTCCGAAGATGATCCACGCCGGCGCGTTCTCTCCCGCCACTCTGGCCGGTGTGAACCACCATGCACCCACCGCGCTCGCCAGTGGTGTCAGTTCCTCCTCGGCGACCGGTGTGACCGGGACCACCTCGTCGGGGGATCCGTCCGCGCGCACCAGTATCTCAACGCGCAGTGTCCCCTCCGCAAGAGCGAGCAGTGCCTCCGACGTGTCCGCCGGCGCCACCCACCTCGACAGGAGCGGAAGCGTATCGTACTCGAGGGCCGTGTCAGCCCGGGACCCGGACAGCTCGATCGGCCGCACGTACGGCTCGAGCGCCGGGTGTGTTCTCGGATCTGTGAAGGCGGGCAGGAGGCTCGCGGACCGGATGTTCGGATCGACGGCGAGCGCCTTGGCCAGCTCGGCCTCGGGATCGAGCCACTCGGCTCCGGAGTCGGTCGCGAGTTCATGCAGCCGGAAGTACGCGCGTCCGGCCTCCTTCGACATGGGGCCCACCAGGTCGGCGTACGCCCGGTAGAGCCGCTCGGCCTCTCTCGCCCGTCCTTGAAGCTGTACGGACGTGGCGAGGCCCAGGAGGGCGTCCGCGTCGGTGGAGGGTTGAAGCTCAGCTGACGAGAGGCGCCCGGACGAGAGCGCCAGTGCACGCTCCTCCCCCAGCGCCACCGCAAACTCCGCCTCCGCTTCGCCGAACCGTCCCGCTCTCAGAAGTGCGATCGCGAGCGTCCGACGCACCAGGGTGTGTCCGGGTTCGCTGCGCGCCGCGGAGCGGAGTTCGTCGAGCCCTGTCCGCATTTCGGACCCCACGGAGTGCGCGATGCCCCGCGCGAGAAGCGCCTCCACTGACGGGCCTCCGGGAGGGTCCGCAGTCTGTCCGGACGAAGGAGAGACGCCCACCGCAAGCGCCGCGAGGAGCGCCACCACCAGTGCCCCGCGCAGCGCCGTCGCCGGCCCGCCACATGGCTGCTTCCAGTGCGCCAAATTCGTCCTCTGTCGCATGTTACGTCCTAATTCGACCCGCTATCATGCCGTGTCCTGCGAACGGCCGCCAGGGGCAATTCTCGCAGATCGTGTCAATCTTGACAAATTGACAACTAAAGGCCTCTGGGGAATTCCAGGGGCCTTCACGGACCCCGCTCAGCACTATCAGTGCCTCTGCGCGGGACGCCACTTGACCGGTTTGTGTCGAGGTGGATAACTGACCCGGGCCCTCTTCTCGTTGAGGATCCTGCACGCGCCCTCGAAGATCTCCCGGAGAAGGTCGCGGGGGTACCCCCACTCGTAGGGCACCTTGCCGTTGCAGGTCGGGCACGCGACGTCGACTGATGCCCGGACATGCGTGTCGCCCTGTTTCGTGAAGGTCGCCGTGACGCGGTAGACAGGCAGGGGCCCGGGGGTCGGCTCACCCGCTCCATCTCCAACATAGGGTACCTGCTGTTTCGCGCCGATCACTTCCGCCTCGTCGCCTGCGGCCGGGGCGACCGTGAGCCTGGCGTCGAGCATCGCCTGCCGGACCGCGTCCCTGACGACTGGGACCGGGCCCTTGTACCACGCTTCCGCGAACACGTCCGGCGGCGGCGTCGCCGAGACAAAGGTGGCCGGGCCGCCGCACCCACCCAGCGCGACAGGTACGGATAAGCAGGCGGCGAGGGCCGCGACGAGAGCGCGAATCGGCGGTCCTGCCGCCCTTCCTGGCTGGCTCATCAGGTCATTCCCCCGCTTCTCCTGCTGCCGGAGGCAGACCGCGCCGACAGACGTCCCCGGACCGCATCCTCAGCGCGCTTGAGATGGGGCCACCCGGCAGCCGTAAGGCTCTGGTTGACGGCCTGGCGGGAGACGTCGAGGTGCGTGGCCACCTGCTGCTGCGTGTCGCTCTCCTTGATGAGAGAGATGATCTGACGCTGGCGCTCTGTCATTGCGTCGTACGTCGCCAGCACCATCCCCGCGAGCGCTGCCAGAAGGGGGTCGTGCCCCGGAGCGAGGAGAGAGACACGGTGTTCTCTGATATCGGTCTCCTCCACGCCGTGCAGCGCCAGCGAGGCCGCCGCCCCGATTGCGAGGACGGACGACTCGACGGAGCTCGGGAACGCCTCACCGTGCGAGCCGATCCTCGCGGACACGCCCGCGCAGAACGTCGTTCCGAGCGGTCTCAGCTCGTCCGCGACCGCCAGTATCGCCTCGAGTATAGTCCCCGGGGCGCTCAGCGCCAGCAGGAGGACGCCCTCGGGAGACACGGACGAGGGGCCCGACAGCATCTCCGGGTTCCTGCGGCCGACCGCAGAGGCCGCTTCTCTCAGTGCTCTGACGGACGGCTCGTCGCCTGACGGCGCGCCCCCTTGCGGGTGCACGCGGACGGCCAGCGCCACCGCCGTGGTGCCTGTCGTCATGTTGTCGATTCCGGTGTGGGTCGGCTACTCGATAACCTTGTAGACGACGTCGTGCTCTCGCACCTTCTCGGGGACCTTGATGCCAACGTTGTCGCCCGCCTTGGCTTCCTCGAGCGAATCGTGCTCGATCTGGATCGACTCCACGAGCACCTCGAAGTCGGTCGTGTGTCCCTGGATCGAGATCGTGTCACCGACCTTGAGACCGTCTGTCAGGACGATGGCCGCGACCTGGGGTCTTCCAAAGTAGTGCGAGACCCGTCCGATCTCCTTCTTCTCCATCGCACTCCTCCTCTCGCTCTCCGCCCGCGTCTGCCGGTGTGCTCCTGCCTGTCGCCGCGCGCTCTTGTCCTCGCGCACGCGAGCGGACGCTTACCGTCGCCTCTCGACGCAGGCGTACGCGTTGTGATCGTGAACACTCTCCAGGTTCTCCGCCTCCACGCGATACCAGTGCACGCGCACGTCTGAGTCCAGACGCTCCGCGACGTTCCTGGCGAGGTCCTCGACGAACACGGGGTTCTCGTGCGCCGTCTCTATGACCGAGCGTTCGTCCTCGCCCTTCAGCAGCGCGAACACCGGTCCGCTCGCGCTGTCCTCGATGAGCTCGATTAGTTCCTCGATCCACATGCGCCCGTCGATCCGGACCGATACGGCGACGTGTCCCCTCTGGCTGTGCGCCGGTCCTCCCGTGGCCTCCATCGAGCAGGGGCACACGGAGAGCACCGGGGCCTCGACCGTCAGTACCATGTCGAACGACTCGTCGAGAGTCGCCTCGATCCCTACCGGGATGCCCAAGAGACTCGTCGCGCCGGACACGGGTGCTTTTCGTTCCGTGAAGAAGGTGAACTCGAGTTCTATGTGTGCCGTCGAGGCGTTGACCGCGCCGCGTAGCTTGGCCAGGATGTTCTCGACGTTCTCGGAGGTGAGGGGCGTTCCCCTCGAGCCGTGGAGGACCTCCACGAGGCGGCTCATGTGGATGCCGCGGGACTCCTGGGCCAGTTCTACGAAGAGGCCGACCGTGGCGGCGGCCTCCTGCGTGCCGTTCGCCCTGTCTGGCACGGTCACCGGGTAGACCAGGTTGGTCACGCCGACCCGGTCAAGGGGGATCTCCCTGTCGTCACGGCTGTCCTGGATGTTCGCCATCTCGCGGGCCTCGCTCCGCTGTCTGGAAGGGAGTTCGGACTGTCCAGCGTGCCGCAAGCGTAGACCCGGAGACCGCGGTCGTCAAGCGGAAAGCCTTGCGTGGGGGCGCGTCTGAGGATCGAGCGGAGATGCACGGGGTGCGTGACGCGGCCGCCACCCCGCTGAAGAGATGCTACAGCAGCTGTTCGAACTCCACGATGGCGTCCGATGCGGCGCCGACGGACGCGACCGCGACGCGGGCGCCCGAGAGCTCCTCGATCCGCTTCAGGTAGGCCAGAGCCTTCTCGGGCAGCTCGGCGCTCGTCCTGGCCCCGCTCGTGTCCGTCTCCCAGCCCGGCAGCTCTTCGTAGACCGGCCGGACACGACGCAACGCATCGACGTCGCGCGGGAACGTGTCGATGCTCGCCCCGTCCAGGGTGTACGCCACGCACACCGGAATCTGCGCGAGACTGTCGAGCACGTCGAGCTTCGTGATGATGAGCCGTTCGATCCCGGAGAGCGCGAGCGAGTATCGCAACGCGACGATGTCCAACCATCCGCAGCGTCGCGGGCGTCCGGTAGTGGCGCCGAACTCGGCGCCTCGTTCGCAGATGAACGCCGCCGGCTCAGCCTCGGCCTCCGTGGGGAACGGGCCGGCGCCGACGCGCGTTGCATAGGCCTTCGCCACACCGACGACCTCTCCGATCCAGGTCGGCGGCACTCCGGTCCCTGGAGCGACACCCGCCGCGGTCGTGTAGGACGACGTGACGAACGGGTAGGTGCCGAACCCGATGTCCAGGAGCGCGCCCTGAGCCCCCTCGAAGACGACGTTGTCGCCCGACGCGATGGCGGACCGGATCAGCCCCGGCGTGTCCGACAGATGGGGCACGAGGACTTGAGCGACGGCCCTCATCTGCTCCGTGATCTCGCCCAGATCCACCGGCGCGGCGCCGTAGAGCTTGGTCAGTATGTTGTTCTTGCGTGGAACGACCTCGGACAGCTTCTCTTCGAAGCGGTCGAACGACGCGAGGTCGCCGCACGTCAGTCCCTCGCGCGAATAGCGGTCGGCGTACGTCGGGCCGATGCCCCGGTGGGTCGTGCCGATCGCGTCGC
>DAOWER010000035.1 GCA_030638405.1 Candidatus Eiseniibacteriota bacterium
CAGGTTGTTCCGCTCTGAGGCGCCGTACTACGAGCGCCCGGTGCTCGTGATGAACAAGGAGGCACGTCACGTCATAACGAGACGCGAGTCGGTCGACGAGGTCCCCAACTACTTCGCGCGTGACCTGGCGGACGGGACGCTCCGACAGCTGACCTTCTTCCCACATCCCACTCCGCAGCTCGCCGGCATCCAGAAGGAGCTCATCCGTTACAAGCGTGAGGACGGACTGGACCTGACGGCGACGCTCTACACACCCGCGGGTTACGATCCCGCGGTAGACGGCCCGCTCCCTATGATGATGTGGGCATACCCGCGCGAGTTCAAGAGCGCGGACGCCGCCGGGCAGGTCGACGACTCGCCGTACAGATTCGACTGGGTCGGCTGGTGGTCGCCCGTGCTGTGGCTCACACAGGGCTACGCCGCACTGGACGGTCCAACGATGCCCATCATCGGTGAGGGCGACGCGGAGCCGAACGACACGTACGTCGAACAGCTGGTCGCGAGCGCACAGGCGGCAGCGGACGAGGTTGTCAGGCGCGGCGTTGCCGACCGGCACCGCATCGCGATCGGCGGTCACTCCTACGGTGCGTTCATGGCGGCGAACCTGCTCGCGCACTCCGACATCTTCGCAGCCGGGCTTCCGAGGACCGGCGCCTACAACCGGACACTGACCCCGTTCGGCTTCCAGGCCGAGGATCGATCGCTGTGGGAGGCGCCCGAGGTCTACTTCGAGATGTCGCCATTCATGCACGCGGACAAGATCAACGAGCCCATCCTTCTGGTGCACGGTGAGGAGGACAGCAACCCCGGGACGTTCCCGATGCAGAGTGAGCGGTTCTACGCCGCGCTCAAGGGGCATGGCGCTACTGTCAGGCTCGTCATGTTCCCTCACGAGAGCCACAGCTACCGCGCGCGCGAGTCGCTGCTTCATCTCCTGTGGGAGACGCAGGAGTGGCTGGACGAGTACGTCAAGAACGCGCCCGCGCCGGGACAGACAAGGAGAGAGCAGTGACCGATACCACTCTGCCGGCACGGATCCTCGACAGCCTCGTCGACCCCGTGCTCTTCGCTGACATCAAGCACACGGTCGTCTACATGAACAGCGCCGCCGTCGACCACTACACCGGAGGCGAGTCGCTGATGGGGACGTCGCTTCTCGACTGCCACAACGAGGACTCACAGAAGGTGATGATCGAGGTCCTCGCTGCGCTTCGGGCCGGTGAGGAGGAGCGGCTCATCTCCGATGATGAGAAGAGACGCATCTACATGCGGGCGGTGCGCGACGAGGCGGGCGAGGTCGTCGGCTACTACGAACGGTACGAGCCGAAGACCGTGTAGAATCGTACTACCAGGGTCACGCCCGACCCGTCGCCGCGGATGGAAGGAGGAGGAACATGAAAGTGACCAAATCGCGCGGAGTGGTCTCGCTGCTTGTGTTCGCCGTGCTGGCGGTCCCCATGACGGCCGGGTGCGGTGGCGAGGAGCCGGCGGCCGTGAGCGAGGCCGGGGGTGCGGCAGGAAACGAAGCCACGGTCGAGGCTTCCCGTGAGGACGTCGCGGCGCTGGCCGAAGGTGGGAACGAGTTCGCGTTTGACCTCTACGCCGAACTCGCCGGAGACGGCAACCTTTTCTTCTCGCCCTACAGCATCTCGACGGCGCTCGCCATGACCGCCGCGGGCGCGCGTGGTAACACCGAGCGCGAGATGGCAACGGTGCTGCACTTCCCGACGGAAGACGTCGCGGGTAAGGCCTCGTTCATCAGCCGTGAGCGTGTCGTGGCCTCGTTCGGTTCTCTTCAGGAGGACCTGGTCGCCTCCCGCGAGACGCGCGGCTACGAACTCCACATCGCCAACAGTCTCTGGGGGCAGGAGGGCTATCCTTTCAAGGAGTCCTTCCTGGATCTCGTTGCGGAGCACTTCGGCGGCGGGTTCAACGTCGCGGACTTCGTGCGCAACGCGGAGGTGGAGAGAGTCAGGATCAACGCGTGGGTGGAGGAGGCGACCCGCGAGAAGATCGAGGATCTCATTCCTCCGGGCGGGGTAGACTCACTGACCGCACTGGTGCTGACGAACGCCGTCTACTTCAAGGGCCAGTGGGTGTCGAGGTTCGACGAGAAGAGCACCAGGGACGCCGCCTTCCACGGGACCCGTGGCGACGCGACCGTCCCGATGATGTACCAGAAGGCTGACTTCCAGTACTTCGAGGACGACGTCGTCCAGGTGCTGGAGATGCCGTACGTGGGCGAGGATGTCTCGATGCTCGTGCTTCTCCCGCGTGTCGGCGGTCCGCGGAGCCTCGAGGTGCTCGGGGCGAGCCTTACCAGCGAGATGCTCTCCGACTGGTCCGGGCGCCTCCGGGAGCAGGACGTCAAGGTCTACTTCCCGCGATTCGAGATGACCTGGGGCAGCGAGGACTTCTCCCGGGTTCTGGCAGCACTCGGCATCCGCGACGCGTTCGGGGAGAGGGCCGACTTCTCGGGCATGAGCGATCTCGGGGACCTCTTCGTCGGCCCGGTCTTTCACAAGGCCTTCGTCGCCGTCAACGAGGAGGGAACGGAGGCCGCCGCGGCGACCGCGGTGGTGATGAAGCGGCTGGCAATCCAGGAAGAGACGATTTTCAGGGCCGACCATCCGTTCCTGTTCGTCATTCGCGACGACGCCACGGGCAGCATTCTCTTCATGGGTCGCGTGGCCGACCTGGACTAGCGGGCGTCGATTCGAACACGCGCGGTCCACGCGCCGGGGCCGGCGAGCGGCGACACGAACACGCGCGGTCCACGTGTCAGGAGGGGCAGGCCGGATGGCTCGAGAGCGTTCCCGACTGAGCAGCTTCAGACGTCGCGTAACCCGCTCGGACGCGTTTGTGGGGTTCGTCTCGTCCGTGTCGAGCCTGTTGATTCGAGCGTACGCGCGGACCCTGCGGATCGAGAGGGACGTCCATGCGGAGACCGCGGCGCTCGATCCGGCGAAGGTGCTCTACGCGTTCTGGCACGGCCGGCAGTTCCTTCTGGTCCCGTCGTTCCGCCACCAGGGCGTGGCCGTCATGACCGACCTCTCGTGGGCCGGCAGGGTCCAGGCCGGCATCATGACCAGACTGGGCTACCCCGTCATCAGAGGTTCGAGCAGGCGGCGCCCCGTCAGGGCGCTGGCCGAGATGAAGCGGACTCTGGAGTCGGGGTGCTCAGCGGCGTTCGCCGTCGACGGGCCCAGCGGGCCCATGTACAGGTCGAAGCCCGGGATTCTCTATCTGGCGCAGAAGCTCGGCTACCCCATCGTGCCCGTCGCCACGACAGCGCGTCCATCGTGGAGGATCGGCAGCACGTGGTGCCTTTACATGATGCCCGCACCGTTCTCGAGGTGCCTCATCGCAATGGGCAAGCCGCTGGCGAGCGCGGCGGACGGCGGGCTCGAGCTGGAGGAGCTGGACAGCGCACTGATGGAACTGACCGAGGCCGCCGACGAGAAGGTGGGACTGGCATGTCAGACAAGATCCTGAAGACGGACGACGAGTGGAAGAGAATCCTGACGGAGGAGCAGTTCAGGGTCCTTCGGGAGAAGGGCACCGAGACACCGAACTCGGGGAAGTACTATCGCTTCCACAAGCACGGCGTGTTCCTCTGCGCGGCGTGCGGCAACGAGCTCTTCAGCTCGGAGACGAAGTTCGAATCGGGTACCGGGTGGCCGAGCTTCTGGGCGGCCGTCTCCAGCGACAACGTCGAGACGGCGCCCGACCGCTCCCTGGACCGGGAGCGCACGGAGGTCCTCTGCGCCAGATGCGGGGGGCACCTCGGTCACGTGTTCGCCGACGGCCCCGAGCCGACCGGGATGCGCTACTGCATCAACTCGGTGTCGCTGGGGTTCAGGGAAGAGGAGTAGGGTGGAGGGACGGCGGGCGCGTCAGCTCTCAGGCAGCTTCGGCCTCACCATGACGACCTTCTCGCGCGCTACGATCGCCAGACCGGGCTTTCCGCCGCGCACCTTCCTCACGTGCCGCTTCTCCGTGTAGCAGACCGAGACCTTCGACGACTTGCCGGCCTTGCTGTGAAACGCCGCGATCGCGGCGGCCTCCAGAATAGCCTGCTTGTCCGGCTCCGCCTTGTGTCCGGACTTCTTCAGGACGACGTGCGAGCCGGCGACCTGCCTCGCGTGGAACCACAGGTCGTCAGGACGCGCCATCTTGTGGGTCAAGAGGTCGTTGTCCTGGTTTGACTTCCCGACGAGGACCTCCCAGCCGCCCGAGATCCTGTAGGTCCTGAATCTGACGCGCTCCTTCGGCGCGTTCCTGTCCACGACCTTCGGCGCGGTCGGCAGGAAGCGCTCCTCGAACACGGCGAGCTCATCGGCTGACGCGCCGGCGAGCGACTCCGCCACCTTCTGGAGCTCCGCGGCCTTCCCCTCCAGCTCTCCCAGACGGACGGGCGCCCGTTTGCTCCTGCGCTCGGCCTTGCGCGCGCGTCGGAAGAGGGCCTCGGCGTTCTGCCGCGGACCGAGCTTGGGGTCGAGCTCGATCACGACGGGTGTAGAGCCGTCGTAGTCCGTGAGGGTGACGTTCGCCTTCCCTCGTCGGATCTCGGCCTGACGCGTCAGCAGCAGCTGGCCCATATGCCGGTACGCGTCGGCATTCTCCGAGTCGTCGATCTCGACCTGGACCTTGTCCATCGCCCGGCGCGTTCGCTTCAGGCGACGCTCCACGATCCGTTCGAGCGCGTCGCGTCGCCGCGTCAGGTCCAGCTCCGGCCACAGCTCGGTGAACATGAAGCAGGCGGCGGCGTTCAGCGACTCGAACCCGCGCGTTTCCTCCGCGGGCTCGTTGCGGTCCTCGAAGGACAGCCTGGCGTGTGGCCTGCCCCGGTCGTCATGCCACCTGGCGACCGTCGGTGCGGTCGCGGCGGTCTCTGGGGCAGCGGAAGCCTCGCTCCCGTGCGCGGCCGTTAGAGACAGCGATGGACTGCGCCCGAGGTCGATGGTCAGCCATCTGTCGATCGTGCGGCCCACCTGGCCGGTCCACCTGAGGTGGGCGATCGCTCCGGGCCGGTCGTCGAGCGGGGCGAGGGACACGAGCGTGGAGCCGCGCAGCTGCGAGGCGAACGTCGGTGCGCCCGCGCTCCCCGGTGCGGGTGCGAGTCCCGGATCGTCCAGGAGGAAGACGATCGGCAGGGCCTTCAACGTGACCACGCCGAGGAACAGGCGGCGCTCACCTGCCAGCTCAAGGAGCAGGCAGTCTGCGCCGGGAGCTACGACATCCGTTACCCTGGCCCCGGCTACCCGTGGGCCGATCTCAGCGAGGAGCTTCCGTGCCGTCGTGGAATCCAAGTCGTGCTCCAGTGTCGGTGCGCCGCAAGCAGCGGGGGAGACCCGCAGGCATGCCGCGCCGGCGGCGCGCGGACGCGCCTCAAGGTCTCGGGCAACGCTCCAGTTTACGGCAGGTGAGCGGCGCAGTCCAGAGACGGCACCGACATCGGTCAGCCTAATCGCACAATCGCCCGAAATCGCCTGAAAGCTCTGGATTTCGTTGACTGGCCCGGGCTCAGCAAGTATGATACTTGTTCATCGTGATTTCCCGGAAGGAGGAAGGCCCGTGCTCAGGAGCATGACCGGCTACGGCTGCTCGGAGAGGACCGGCGAGGACCGGCGTGTCAGGGTGGAGGTGCGCTCTGTCAACCAGCGGTTCCTCGACGTGCAGATCAAGGCGCCCCGCACGATGCTCCAGGTGGAGGACAGGGTCCGCAAGCTCGTCGAGTCCGTACTGGCCCGCGGCCGTGTTACCGTCTACATTGAGTGGAAGAGCGCCACGGAAGAGAGCCCTTCCGTGAACATAAACGCGGCGCACGAGCTCATCAGGCAGCTCAGGCTGCTCGGTGAGGAGCTCTCCCTCCCCGGTGAGGTGAACCTCTCCGTCGTCACGCGATTCCCGCAGATCTTCGAGCAGGGCGGTGACCCGGCCGGCGCCGACGAGGTCTGGTCGTTCCTCGAGCCCGTGCTGTCGGAGGCGCTGGGTGGTCTCCGCGCGATGCGCGAGGCCGAGGGAACCGAGCTCGGTCAGGAACTGGCGGGGCGGCTTGCCGCCATCGACGGGATCGTGACCGTGCTGGACGAGTCTTCCGCCGTCGCCGCCGAAGCGATGAAGGAGCGGCTCACCGCCAGAATATCGACGCTCCTCGACGGGTCCGTTCCCGTTGACGACACGCGTCTCGCGCAGGAGGTCGCCATCGCGGCCGAGCGAGCCGACTACACCGAGGAGGTCGTGAGGCTGAGGGCGCACGCCTCGCAGTCGCGCGAGTGCCTGAGCTCGGACGAGCCCGTCGGCAAGAGGCTCAACTTCCTCGTGCAGGAGATGCTCAGGGAAGCGAACACGATCGGCTCCAAGGGCGGCGACGTAGGCGTCACCGGTCCCGTGCTGTCGCTCAAGGAAGAGATAGAGAAACTCCGCGAGCAGGTCCAGAACGTGGAGTGAGGGAGGTCCGGAGTTGAACAACCTTCTCCTGAACATCGGCTTCGGCAACGTGGTGGCGTCTGAGCGGGTCGTGGCCATCATCACCCCCGGCTCGGCGCCGGTCAAGCGGCTCAAGGACCACGCGCGCGATACCGGAAAGCTCGTCGACGCGACCCAGGGTCGAAGGACCCGCGCGGTCATCGTCACCGACAGCGACCACGTCATTCTGTCCGCGGTTGCGGCCGAGACCATCACGCAGAGGCTCGAGGACCGCGACGACCACTCGGATGCCTAGCGACATCGACCTGCAGCGGCTGCCGGAGGGCAGAGTGAACCGCACGGCCTTTCCTATCGTTGTATCCGGCCCCTCGGGCGTCGGCAAGTCGACCATCGCGAGGAGGGTGCTCGAGGAGGATCCCGGTACCGAGTACTCGGTATCGGTCACGACGCGCCCGCCGAGGCACGACGAGGAGAACCGCGCGCACTACGAGTTCGTGTTGGACGAACGGTTCGACGAGCTCGTCGAGGCGGGAGAGCTCGCGGAGTGGGCCGTGGTACACGACTTCCGCTACGGCACGCGGAAGCGCGTCATCGAGGAGGTCGCAGCGGCCGGGAAGAACATCGTGATGGACGTCGACGTCCAGGGAGGGATGTCGATCAAGCAGCTGTACCCCGAGAGCGTTCTCGTGTTCATCCTGCCGCCGTCGCGCGAGGTTCTGGAGACCAGGCTGCGAGGCAGAGCGACGGACG
This sequence comes from Candidatus Eiseniibacteriota bacterium, assembly GCA_030638405.1. Classification (GTDB taxonomy): domain Bacteria; phylum Joyebacterota; class Joyebacteria; order Joyebacterales; family Joyebacteraceae; genus JALGZG01. Next base: position 7,183 of record DAOWER010000035.1, read on the forward strand.
ACGCGGACGTCATAGAAACGCGACTGAGGAACGCGCTCGGCGAGCTGGACTGGGCCGACAGATACGACTACAGGGTTGTGAACGAGGACCTGGACGTGGCCGTCCGGGAGACACTCGAGATAATCGCGAAGGAACGACAGGCGAAGTCCGAACCGGTCTCGTAGCGGACGAACCGGCGGGCTGACAGGTGGAGGGCAGCGATGGAGCAGCTCAAGAAGAACAACCTTCTCAAGCATGCGAAGAACGAGTACCTGGGCTCAGTGCTCGCGGCGAAGGTCGCGCGGCGCCTTCACGCGATGCATCCGGACCAGAGGCCGGACGCCGAGGCCAAGGTGACCTCGCTCGCGCTCAAGCTCATCACCGACGGTGAGGTGGAGTACAAGATCATCGAGCCCGAAGAAGAGGCCGCCGAAGACCTCGACAACGAGTAGCCCCACGTGGCGCGGCCGGATCCTGAGGCCACGTTCTGCTCAGGAGACCAGGGGTGCCTTCGAAGTTCACTCGGGCCCCGGAGACCACCACCGAATGGAAAATCTGCTGGCAGGAAAAGCGGTTGTGCTGGGCGTTACGGGCAGCATCGCCGCGTTCAAGACTCCGCACATCGTGAGCAGGCTGGCGTCGCTGGGCGCCAACGTCATCGTCGTGATGACGGAGAACGCTACGCGGTTCATAGCGCCCCTGACGTTCGAGACGCTCTCGGGCAACGAGGTCGTCGTCAGCATGTGGCCGGAGACCAAGGTCGGTGTCGCGGAGCTCGAGGAAGCCGTTTCGGGGGACGATCGGCTCAAGCACGTTGCGCTCGCTGAAGCGGCGGACCTTGCCATCGTCGCTCCTGCGACGGCCAACATCATCGGCAAGATGGCCGGCGGGATCGCTGATGACTTCCTGTCGACTGAACTCATGGCGATGACCTGTCCTGTGCTCGTCGCACCCGCGATGAACGTCAATATGCTGGAGTCTGACGCGGTCGCGGAGAACCTCACTACTCTGAAGGAGCGCGGCGTCCGCATCATCGAGCCGGGAGAGGGCAGGCTCGCCAGCGGCGCCGTGGGGCGCGGTCGACTGGCCGACCCCGATGCCATTGTCGACGCGGCGCTCGCCGTGCTGGTGCCCGGGGACCTCGCCGGGAAACGCGTCGTCGTGACGGCCGGGCCGACCGAGGAGCCCATCGACCCGGTGCGGCACATCGGCAATCCCTCGACGGGCAAGATGGGATTCGCGGTGGCGGAGCGCGCGCTCTCGCGCGGCGCCGAGGTGGTTCTCATCTCCGGTCGGACGGCGCTCGAGCCGCCCGTCGGCGCGAGATTCGTCCGCGTGGGCACGACCAGGGAGATGCTGGACGCCGTCCTCGCGGAGCTTCCGGAACTTCACATGCTCGTCATGGCGGCCGCCCCGGCCGACTACCGTCCCGCGGAGGTCGCGGAGCACAAGATCAAGAAACGCGCGGACACGCTGAACATCCAGCTCGTCCGCACCGAGGACATCCTGAGCGAGGTCGCGAGCAAGAAGCAGCTGGGACAGGGCGTCGTGGGGTTCGCCGTGGAAACCCGGGACGAGGTGCCCAACGCCAGGAAGAAGCTCGAAGAGAAGAGCCTGGATCTCATCGTGGTCAACAATCCGATGGTCGAGGGCGCCGGATTCGGCACGGACACGAACATCGCCACCGTCATAGGGCGGACCGGGCTGGAGGAGACCGTGGGCAGGGTCTCCAAGGACGAGCTTGCGGACGTCATCCTGACGTTTGCCATTCGCGAACTGGGGTGGGGGAAGACAGATGGCTAGCGGACGCGACGAGGCCAGGAAGCTCGCGGCGGAGTATTTCAGGCAGCTCGGCGAAGCAGGCGAGGCCGAGGTTTACATGCCGTCTGGCGAGATGCGAACCCGACTGGAAGGGCGCGCCTCCCCGGTCGCGTCCCAGTCCGGCACCTCTCCGGAGCCGAGCGCGGCGACTGCCCCGAGCCGCACCGACGCTCGAGCCGCCGCTCCCGGCGTCCCCGGAGGCGGCAGCGCGCCCGCGCCTCCCAAGACCCCGGATGCTCCCGAGGTTGAGATCATCAGGGTCAAGCTCGCGTTCTCGAGCGAGGCGACCACGAGCGACATGTTCGCCAAGTCCACGGGACTTGAGGCGTGCACAACGCTCGAGGAGGTCGAGGCAAGGACGGTCGGCTGCCAGAACTGCGAACTGGCAGGCGGTCGCACGAACGTGGTCTTCGGCGCCGGCAACCCCAACGCGCGGCTGATGTTCGTCGGCGAGGCGCCCGGGCGCGACGAGGACATCCAGGGCATCCCGTTCGTCGGGAGGGCGGGACAGCTTCTCAACAAGATCCTCGAGGCCGCTGAGATCGAGCGCGACGACGTCTATATCGCCAACATCATCAAGTGCAGGCCGCCGAACAACCGCACGCCGCTGACCAACGAGATCGAGGCCTGTATCCCATACCTGGGCAGGCAGGTCGCGCTGATCGCTCCGAAGGTCATCTGCACGTTGGGGCTTCCCGCGACACAGACACTCCTGGGTATCCGTGGCTCCATGGGGAGCATGCGGGGCAAGATGTACGTGGAGGGCGACGTCAAGGTCATCCCGACGTACCATCCGGCGGCCGCTCTGAGGGACCCCAAGTACAAGCGGCCGATCTGGGACGACTTCCAGTTGATCAAGCGGGAGTACGACAGCGCGTAGGACGGTGTTCCCCGGAGGGAGAAGAACGTATGGCATCCAGACTGACCGGCCCCGGAATCCTCCTGATGTTCTTCTCCGCCGTGCTCGTGTCCGGCTGCTGTCCGGGGGGCACGGCCGTGCTCGAGAGCCTCACTCTGCCCGTTGAGGAACAGGATGGGTGCAGTCTCGTGCCCGCGTCCCAATTGACCGACGGGCCGGTCGCAGCCGCGTCGGCGAACCCGATCGCGACCTCGGATTCGAGGACGGTGGACGCGATCGCGCCCGCGGTCACGGGGTCGGCGGCAGAAGGCGTGAAGACCGCCTACGCCGCCGTCTACGAATGCGAGCCCGGCGGCCCCCGGGTAAGCGTCTACGCGATCGTCTTCCACGAGCCGACGGATCCGGTGAGGGCCGCGATGCTCGAGGCCAACCCGGCAGGCGTCATGTTCAGAGGCCAGCTGGCCGGGGTCGTTCTGGCGGACGAAGACGCGTGCGAGTCGTGCTACGATGCTGTCAGGGCACGTGCCGAGAGAGTGCTGGGGAAGTGACTCCCGAACCGGGACAAGGAGGAGGACCATGAAGTGCAATGTCGGTTCCGCTGATCGGATCGTGCGTGTGATCCTCGGGCTGGTTCTGCTCGCGCTGGGGCTGTTCGTGCTCCGCTGGGGTGGATGGAACTGGGTTCTCATCGTCGTAGGAGTCGTCTCCCTCGTAACGGGTTTGGCAGGCAGGTGCCCTGGATACGTTCCTCTCAAGATCAACACGTGCAAGACGGATTAGGCGAGTCCCGCGACTCACATCACGAATGGAAGGTGTGCTTGATGAACGCACGACACGTCCCCTTCGCACTCCTGATGTTTGCTACGCTCTTCGGGCTGCTCGCGTTCCTCCTTCTCGGATCTCTCGCGGGCTGCCAGTCGTCGAGCCACGAGGTCCGCTACGAGGTCAGGGTCAGCGAGGCCGTGGTCGAAGAGAATGTGCCCGAGGCCGGTCCCGGGACCCAGAAGATAGCCGTCAGGGTCGAGTGGTCCGCGACCAGCGCCGGGCTGAACGCTCACGTCACGAACCCCGCCGACACCACCGCGGCGATCCTCTGGGAAGAAGCGACGTTCTCGTACGGGTCCGAAGAGCCGGAGCCCCTGGTCTGCACGGCGCCCCACTCGGGTCCGGAGCTGCCTCAGCCGCCCACGCTGATCCCGAGGACAGGGCAGATGATCGTCGGGATGCTGCCGCGATCGCACGCCGAGTGGGAGTGGGCTGCCAGCAGGGCGATGGGTGGGTCGTGGAAGGCGTCGACCGGGCTCTTCGGCGTCACGTTCACCTCCGAGCAGAGCAAGTCCGAGCGGCGGTCCCTTGCGGAGACGGCGATAGGCAGCAAAGTGATGATCAAGATTCCCGTCCGGACGGGCAGTCGTGTGCTCACGCACATCTTCGACGTCCGCGTGACGGGTGCAGAGGTGTACGCCTCGTACCATTAGCCAAGTGTGCCGGAGGCGGGTATGGCAACGAAGGAGAGAACAACACGAGAGACGGTGCGGGCGGCCGTGGCCGACCGCATCCCGCCGCAGGCCCTCGATGCCGAGGTAGCCGTCGTTGGCGCGATGCTCCTCGACTCGGCGGCAGTC
>DAOWER010000076.1 GCA_030638405.1 Candidatus Eiseniibacteriota bacterium
CGCCTGAACGTTTCCGGGCAGGTGACGCGCGACGTGTCGGTGGCCGCCTACCTGTCCGATCAGAACACGCCGCTGGTGCCCGAGGGAGACACGGAGGAGCTCCGGGCCCTCGACAAGGTGCTCATCGAGATAGAGGGGGAGAACGTCTCAGCCACCATGGGCGATTTCGCGCTTGAGATCGAGGGGGGGCCGCTCGCGTCCTTCCGCAGAGACGAGACGGGCGCGATGATGACCGCCTCGCTCGGCCGCGGCGACATCACGCTCGCCGGGGCGCGTTCGTCGGGCCAATTCAGAACGCTGACGTTCCTCGGGGTGGACGGGAAGCAGGGTGCTTACTTGCTGACCGACGAGTCGGGCGGGACGGGCATCTCTGTCGTCGCGGGCAGCGAGCGCGTGTGGGTCGACGGAGTCAAGATGACGCGCGGGCGCGACAACGACTACGTTATCGACTACGCGGGAGGGGCGATCGAGTTCACCGAACACCGGCCCATGGTCGGCGAGAACGAGATCACGGTGGACTACGAGTTCAGCTCCGGTGACTACGAGCGCGACACCTACGCCGGCAGGGCGTCGCTGGCGAGCCCGGGCGGTTCGGCCCTGATCGGCTTCTCGTTCTTCCGCGAACAGGACGACAGGGGCTCCGCGGCGTTCTCGCCCAAGGAACTCGCGGTGCTCGAGGCCGCCGGCGATGACAGAGAGCTGGCGCACGACGACGGCGTCGACTCGGTCGGCATCGGCAACGGTGACTACAACTTCCTGGCAGAGGGTGTCTTCGAGTACGCGGGGCCCGACTCGGGCGACCACGACCTTCACTTCGAGCGCGAGGACGGGGGAGACTATGCCTACGACTACTTCACGGGGTACTACACGTACGTCGGCGATGGAGAGGGCGACTACCGCCTCGGCCGGCTTCTGCCCATGCCGACGGACCACGGGCTCGCGGTGGTCGACGGACGGCTCGACCTCGGACGAGGAGGGTACGTCGAGGCGTCGGGGGCAGTCTCCGACTTCGATCGCAACGCATACTCGTCACTGGACAACGACGACAACCTGGGGAACGCTCAGGTGCTTTCGGCGGCGCTGCCTCAGATCGATATCGGTGCGCTCGACGGGGCACAACTCGGGTTCTCGGTCGACGCGCGTCGCGTCGCGGGTGGTTTCCACGGCGTAAGCCGGTTTCGCGAGCTGGGCTACGAGGAGCGATGGGAGCTTCAGGGGCTGGCGGTTCCCGGCGGCGAAGCGATGCTGGAGGGGGCGTCCTCGCTGCTGCTGGGCGGCGGAGGACGCGTGGAACTCTCACATGCGTACCTGGCGCGGGGCGACGTGCTCGAGTCGACCAAGACGGAGTTCGCCGCCGACGGGCGCCCGACGGAGGGCGGGAGGTTCTGGAGTACGGGACGGTTCGTGAAGTCGGACTGGACGGGCGCCGTGAACGAGGTTCGCCGGGAGCGCACCTTCTACCGCGGAGGTTTCGAGCAGAAGATCGGCCCCGTGCGGCCGGGAGCCTCCTACGCTCACGACGAGCGTGCGGAGGGAGACCGGGGCGAGCGGTACGACGAGTACGGTGCGTCCGTGGAGAGCTCGCGGCCGGGGCACGTCTCGTTCGGGGCGTCGTACGCTCACCGTCTGACCGACAGGACAGACGGCTCGGGGTGGGCGAGGGCGTCCACCACGCAGACGCAGGAATACAGGCTGGGCCTGACAGGGTGGGAGAAGCTCCGTCTCGAGGGCAGCGCCCTGCGCCGCGAGGTCCGGTTTGAGGAGGGGTTCGAGGACCCCGCTTCCCGGTACGACCTCGCCAGCGTCAGGTTGGACCACACGTCGCTCGGCGGAGGTCTGACGGGACAGGTCCGCTATTCCGTCACGGCGACCGAGGTGGAGGAGAAGCAGAGATTCGTCACAGAGGAGGACGGCGTCACGGTAATCCGGGTCGTCAGGACCGGGCGGTACCTGCCCGTGACCGGCATCGAAGCCGGCACCAGGTGGAAATTCAGGCCAGCCGCCCGCAGCCGCGGCACGCGGTCGATGCCGGAGCCGACCGCGTTCGGACGGTTCCTCTCCGCGCTGACGGTAACGAGCGACCTGAAGCTCCATGAGATGACGACGACGGACGCGAAGTGGAGGCTCTATCTGCTGGATCCCGCGGCGATCATGAGCGATGAGACGGTCCGCGGCGAGATATCCGGTCGCCACGTGGCGCGCTACCTGTCCGCGGGCAATTCGATCTCACTCCGGCTCGCGCTTAACACGAAGGACGTCCTGGACAGGAGCTACTCGAACGAGAGCACGAAGAGGAAGGAGCGCTCGGGCACCGCGGACATCAAGCTGACGCGGACCGGCGGTGTCACCTACCGCCTGCAGGCAGACGCGGGCAGGCGAGAGGAGTACTCCCAGGGCGACGACAGCTACGACATCGACGAGCGCTCTCTTCTCGGTGAGGCGGACTTCAGGAAGCTCGGCGACATGGAGGCCAAGATGACGGCGTCGGTCGGGTGGCAGGACGAGGCACTCACGGCCTTAAGCGTCACAGTGTTCAAGGTCACGCCGACCCTGACGTACAGGCTCGCGGGACGGGGCGCCCTCTCCGCGTCGCTGACCCGCATCGAGGTCGAGGCGTCCGGTGGCTCGCTGGCCGACCACCCCAATCTGGCGGAAGGGCGTCGCGTCGGGCAGAGCGTGGAGTGGCGGCTCGCCGGCGACTACAGATTCAACCGGTTCATAACGGGCTCGGTGTCGTACCGCGGAGAGGCGAGGCCGGGCGTGGACTCGCTCCACACGATGGACTTCCGCGTCAACGCGTTCTTCTAGAGGGAGGCAGCAGCAACGTTGAGGAGACCATCCGTCATAAGGACCGTACTCGACCGGCGGTCGGTCGTGGGTCCCGGCGCGCAGATCACTTCCGGCGCACGGGCAGCCCCCGCGGTGCGCGCCGCGTCCATTCTGCTCGCGGTGGCGCTCCTTCTGCTCGCGGTTTCGACGGCGGGCGCGGCGTCGGTGACCCGCGCCGTGGTCGACGGGCACCGGAGTCTGCGCGCCCGTGACGTGCTGGATATCCTCGCCGCCGGCGAGGGGTCGGTCTTTGACCCCTCGGAGGTCGACGCGGGCGTGGACTCGCTGATCGTGCTTCTCGCCGGTCTGGGGCGTCCGTTCGCGCGCGTCAGCGTGTCGTGGGACTCGACGGCAGCGGGTGTAACCGTCGCCGTATCCGTCGACGAGGGTCCCGAGGTAGTGCTGGACGATCTCACGTTCCGCGGCGTCGACGGGCCGGTCCCCGACGAGTTCGTGCGTGGCATGAACCTGCGGCCCGGTTCGCACCTGACGAGCCGCTCCCTCATCGGAGACATAGAGGCGCTCCTGAGCGGGTACGCGGACGACGGCAGGCCGTTCGCGGAAGTGGTTCTCCCCTCGGCCGTGTGGCTCGCCGATGACGGGGGGCTTGCCGGGCGGGTGGAGGTGAGAGAGGGAACGGCGACGTGGTTCGGCGACGTCGTCGTGGCGGGCAACGACGCGACGCGCGAGCACGTGATAGCGCGGGAAGCAGGTCTGGAGCGCGGCCGGCCCTTCAGCCAGTCCCGGCTGTCCGGAGTCCGCCCGAGACTGGAGAAGCTCGCTTTCCTCGACGCCGTCGAGGAGCCCGTGGTGGCCGTCGACCCCGTCAGCGGCGAGGCCACCGTGGGTGTCGCAGTGACCGAGGGCACGGCGAACCGTATCTCGGGCGTTCTCGGTTTCTCCGGCGGTCCGGACGCATCGCACGACCTCACCGGCATCGTGGACATCGACCTCGGGAACATCGCGGGGACGGGCAGGGCCGCTTCCGCCTCCTGGGAACGGATTCGCGAGAACCAGACACAGATCTCGTTCTCGTACACGGAGCCGTGGCTCCTGGGCGCTCCCGTGGACGTGGGCGTAGCGGGCAGCCAGTCCGTGAGAGACACCTTCTACACGACCACCGAAGGTGACCTCCTGGTCACGGCGCGCATGGGTGACCGGACGAGGCTGACCTGGTCGGCGGGGGCCGAGCGGTACGTGCCCGGTGCCGCCGATGAATCGACGTCCACGAGCAGAAGGACGGCGTTCGCCGCCGCCTACGACGGCACGGACGCGCCCTGGAATCCGACGGCGGGAACGAGGCTCCGGGCGAGCGTCGAGTACGCCGCCAAGAGGATCGCGGACCCGGGCAGGAACGAGAGCTCGGGCACACTGACCGCCGAGGCCGAGCTCTTCCTCCGCGTCAGGGGGCGCCAGGTTCTGGCCCTCCGCGCCCGGGTTGAGGCGCTGGGGAGCACCGAGGAGGAGGTGCCGTTCCACGAGCTGCTCGTACTCGGCGGCGCCCGCAGCCTGCGCGGGTATCGGGAGGAGCAGTTCCGAGGCACGCGGGCGGCCCTGGGCTCGATGGAGTACCGTTTCCTGCTCGGGAGGAGATCGCGAGCGATCGCCTTCGTGGACGTGGGCTACTGGTACCGCGAGGGGCCTAATTTCGCGAAGGACACGAAGTTAGGTTACGGAATCGGGTTGCGGGGTGACACCCGATTGGGTACAATCTCCATCGACTACGGGTTGGGGGAGGGGGACGACCTCCTCGACGGGAAGCTGCACGCAGGTCTGATCCGCGAATTCTGATGTGTTCCCCTTGAACCATCTGCCATCCGTCCCTGGAAGGAGCTCGAAGGGAGCGATGGGAGCGAAAAAGAACCTGAGAGCGCGGGTCACAGAACTCCGCGAGCTCATTCGCCTGCACGACCGGAAGTACTACGTCGACCACGTCCCCGAGATATCGGACGGCGAGTACGACGCTCTCATGGCCGAGCTGGTGGGGCTCGAGCGCGAACATCCGGAGCTCGTGACCCCCGACTCTCCCACTCAGAGGGTTGGGGGAGCTCCGACAGAGGGCTTCAGGACCGTCGAGCACGCCGTTCCTATGCTGTCGCTGGACAACACCTACTCACCCGAGGAACTGCTGGCGTTCGACGCCGGGGTTCGCAAGAGGCTCCCGGACGAACCCGTCGAGTACGTGGTGGAGCCTAAGCTCGACGGAGTCAGCATATCGCTGAGGTACGTGAACGGCCGACTCGACGTCGCGGTGACACGAGGCGACGGTACGCGCGGCGACGACGTCACGGCCAACATCAGGACGATTCGCTCCATCCCGACCAGTCTGCCCGGCCGGCTCGGGGTCACGGAGATGGAGGTGAGGGGAGAGGTCTTCATGCCGCGGTCGGGCTTCGAGCGGCTGAACCGTCGGCGCGAGAGCAACGAAGAGCCCCCCTTCGTCAACCCCCGGAACGCCGCGGCCGGCTCCCTGAAGCTGCGGGACCCGGGGGAGGTGGCCGGGCGGCCGCTCGAGGCGTTCTTCTACCAGATTGTGGGTGGCGGCGCGTCGCGTGTGGCGACGCATCTGGAGGCCATCGAGCGGATGCGCGCGATGGGGTTCCCAGTGTCTCCCGACATCACGCTGGCGCCGCACGTAGAAGCCGCGGTCGAGAAGTGTCTGGAGTGGGACGACAAGCGTCGCGGTCTCGACTACGACATAGACGGGATGGTCGTCAAGGTCAACTCGCTCGAACAGCAGGAACGGCTCGGGTCGACCGCGAAGAGCCCCCGGTGGGGCATCGCGTACAAGTTCCCCGCGGAGGCCGTGCGGACCGTCGTCAGTGACATCGTCGTGCAGGTCGGACGGACGGGCAAGCTGACGCCCGTCGCCGTCCTCGAGCCGGTGTTCGTGTCGGGCTCGACCGTCTCCCGGGCGACGCTCCACAACCAGGACGAGATTGAGCGGCTCGACGTCCGCGTAGGGGACACGGTCGCCATAGAGAAACGCGGGGAGGTCATACCGAAGGTCGTCGAGGTCGTGAAGTCCAGGCGGCGGGGGAGGCCGAGGCGCTTCCGGATGCCGGCGACCTGCCCCGCATGCGGGGAACCCGTAGTCAGACCCTCCGGCGAGGTGGACACGCGGTGTGAGAACGTGTCGTGCCCCGAACAGGTCGGAGGGCGCATCCGGCACTTCGCGTCCCGCGGGGCAATGGATGTGCGCGGACTCGGGTCCGCGCTCGTCAGACAGCTGGTTTCGGAGGGGCTGGTCGGGGACTACGGCGATCTCTACGCACTCAAGGCTCCCGACGTTACGGCGCTTCCGAGAATGGGAGAGAGGTCAGCGGAGAACCTGCTGGCGGAGCTCGAGGAGAGCAAGCGGAGGCCCTTCGCGAGGGTTCTCCACGGGCTCGGGATCCGGCACGTCGGCGCGAGGGTGGCGCAGGTCCTGGCGCAGAGCTTCCCCGGCATGAGGGAACTGGCCTCCGCGTCCGAGGGTGACCTCGCGGACATAGAGGAGATAGGCCCCGTCATCGCGGCGAGCATCCGGTCGTTCCTCGGGTCTTCACGGAACGCGAAGGCGCTCCGGAAGCTCGAGGAGGCCGGGGTGAACATGCGGGGCGACCTCGGGCGGCGGCGGAAGACCGCGCTCGCCGGGCTCACGGTGGTTCTGACCGGAACGCTCGTGCGCCGCACGAGGCACGAGGTGGCGGCCGCCATCGCGGAAGCGGGAGGCCGCGTGTCTTCGAGTGTCAGCTCGAAGACCGACCTGGTCGTCGTGGGGAAGGACCCCGGGTCCAAGCACACGAAGGCGCTCAAGCTCGGGATACGGACGATGAACGAAGCGGAGCTGGAGAGACTGCTCGAGTAGAGGGCGGGGAGAGGGAACGCGACGGCCCGTCGCTCGGCCGCGCGAGCGTCCCGGTACGGTCGGAAGGACCGCGCCCTTGAACCACAGAGAAGCGACAGCCAAAGAGAGGCACCTGAAATGCTCACGATGGAAGAGGCGCGACAGGGTACTGCCACGGAGGCTCTGGCCGCGGTAGCCGAGGACGAGAAGATCGCCGTAGAGAAGCTGACGGCACTGGTCGCCTCCGGCAGGGCCGTAATCCTGAAGAGCAACAGAAGCACGCGGAGACCCGTGGGACTGGGGGCGGGCCTCAGAACGAAGGTCAACGCGAACCTCGGGACGTCGTCCGACGCTTCCAACCTGGAGAAGGAGCTTGAGAAGGTGGACGCGGCCGTCGCCGCGGGCGCCGACGCCGTCATGGACCTTTCGACGGGCGGCGACCTGGACGAGATCCGGCGTGCGGTCCTTGAGCGCTCCACCGTGCCGGTCGGCAGCGTTCCCCTCTATCAGGCGGCGGTACGCGCGAGGACGCGGGGTTTGGGGATGGTGCACATGACGCCCGACGACATGCTCGGAGCGGTGGAGGACCACGCCCGCGACGGCATGGACTTCGTCACGGTGCACTGCGGCGTGACGCGCGAGGTCGCTGAGCACTGCAGGCGCGCGCGGAGGCTGGCCGACGTCGTCAGCCGCGGTGGGGCGTTTCTGATGGAATGGATGTCGTACAACGGGCAGGAGAACCCGCTCTACGAGCGCTACGACGACCTCCTGGACATCGCGCGCGAGTATGACGTCACGCTGAGCCTGGGTGACGGCCTGAGGCCGGGCGCCCTGGCGGATGCCAACGACGCGCCGCAGATCGCGGAACTCACGGTCATCGCCGAGCTCGTGGTGCGCGCGAGGGAGCGCGGCGTCCAGGCCATCGTCGAGGGCCCCGGCCACGTGCCGCTGCACCTCGTCGAGTCCTCGGTCGAGCTCGAGAAGTCGCTGTGCGACGGGGCTCCCTTCTATGTCCTCGGTCCCATCGTCACCGACGTCGCGCCCGGATACGACCACATTGCGGCCGCCATCGGCGGCGCCGTCGCGGCGGCCGCCGGGGCGGACTTCCTCTGCTACGTGACCCCCGCGGAACACCTGAGACTTCCCGACGTCGACGACGTCCGCGAGGGGGTGTACGCCCTCCGCGTGGCCGCACACGCCGCGGACATCGCCAAGGACGTGAACGGGGCCCGTGAGTGGGACGACGAGCTCTCGACAGCTCGCAAGGCGCTCCAGTGGGATCGTGTGATAGACCTGTCTCTCGATAGCGACAAGGCCAGGGCCTTCCGCGACGCGTCTTCCCCTTCGGACGATGAGCTCTGCACCATGTGCGGAGAGTTCTGTGCCCTCAGGAAGATGAGCGACGTCCGGAAGGGAGAGGGCGAATGACCGAAGCCGGTTCCGCTTCCTATCCACGCACGTTCGTGGGGCTGGACCTGGAGACGACGGGGGTCGATTCCCGCACCGACCGCATCATAGAGATCGGGGCCGTCAGGATCGTGGACGGCGAGGTCGACGACACGTTCGAGGCCCTCGTGAACCCGGGTTGCCCCATACCCTCCGACATCGTTCACCTGACCGGGATATCCGATGCCGACGTCGCGGGAGCGCCCTCGATCGATGAAGTGCTGCCGCGTATCGTCGAGTTCATCGGTGACAGTCCCATCGTGGCGCACCACGCGCCGTTCGACACAGGTTTTCTGAACAAGGCCGCCGCAGGTCGGGCCGAACTCCTGGTCGGCCGCGGAGGCATCTTCGACACGCTTCCCCTGACCAGGGCGCTCCTGCCGCGGCTGCCGAACCACCGCCTGGTCACGGCGGCGCGCTTCTTCGACATACCCACGGGCCGTTCCCACCGCGCGACCGACGACGCCCGCGCCGTGTCGGGCCTCTTCCTCTCTCTGCTGGGTGTCCTCGACCAGATCGGCGCCAGCGTGCTCGAGCGCATGTACCGCCTCGCGGATAAGGCCTCGAAAACGCTCATCGAGGCAGCCCGCGAGCGCTCCGAGGCGAAGAGGGACCCGCTGGCGGTCCCGGACCACGGAGAGAAGGAGGGCGAGCTCCTGCGCTACGACTCGGTGCGCGGGATCGGCGCTCGCGGAGCGGCCGCCGAGGAGGTCCGGGAGATAGACCTGGACGAGCTCGAATCGCTCTTCGACGAGGACGGGCCCATCGGCCGGGAGCTTCCCGACTACGAGATCCGCAGGCAGCAGCTCCAGATGCTCCGCGCGGTCGGCGATTCCCTGATGGGAGGCGTCCATCTCGTCATCGAGGCGGGCACCGGTGTGGGCAAGTCGCTCGCCTACCTCACTCCCGCCGTCTACTTCGCGGTTCAGAACGGCGAGCGCGTCATCGTGTCCACCAACACGAAGAACCTGCAGGAGCAGCTCTTTCTCAAGGACGTTCCGTTCCTCGAGCGCGCGCTCGACATCGACTTCTCCGCATCGCTCCTGAAGGGGAGGGGGAATTACATCTGCCAGTCGCGGTGGAGGCAGGCGCTCGAGAAGGGCCTCTCGCCCGGCGAGCGCTCCCAGCTGCTTCCGGTCGCACTGTGGGAGCAGGAGACGAACTCCGGAGACATCAGTGAGAACGCCGCCTTCAGACAGCGCGGGTATCTGTGGAGCCGGATCTCGGCGGAGGGCGGACCATGCCTGGGGCAGAAGTGCCCGATGAGGGACAGCTGCTACCTCCTCAAGGCCAGGAAGGCGTCGCAAGCGGCGCACATCGTCATCGTCAACCACTCGCTACTCTTCAGCGACACGGAGGCGGACAACAGGATACTGGGCGACTACTCGTACCTCATCTGCGATGAGGCGCACAACATGGAGCGCGTCGCGACCGAGCACCTCGGCAAGCGCGCCAACATCTGGCGCGCGAGGGCGATGCTCGACAATCTCTACAGGGAAGAAGGCGGGGCGAGCGGCGACCTCGCGGAGGTCATCGGCGCGTTGTCGAAGAACGGCGGTGGTGCGCTCCTCGAGGCTGCGGCGGCGGGGGCCGCGCGTCTGGCCTCTGATGTGGCGGCGGCGTTTGCCGCATCGGAGACGTTCTTCAGCGCGCTCGCGTCGAGGCACAAGGACCTGAACGAGGGCCGCGAGGTCGAGTTCGGGAAGCTCCGGTACCGCCAGGACGCGCCCGTGGGAGCGCTTCTTGAGGGCGAGCTCCGCGGGATACTGGCCGCGCTGTCCGCCGTGGCCGAGGGAGCCCGGACGGTGGCCGATCTTGTCGGGGACTCCGAACTCGAGAGGGCCGACGCGTTCGTTCAGAACCTGTTGTTCCACGCGGCGCGCGTACACGAGTTCGCCTCGGACCTCGAGTACGTGGCCGAGGCCGCCGATCCCGACAGCGTCTTCTGGCTGGACGTGCGGACGTTCCGCGACGTCTTCGAGTGCGAGCTCCGAAGCGCTCCGGTCAGCGTGGCGGAGATGATGAGTGACTTCCTCTACTCGCGTGTGGACTCGCTCATCGCGACCTCGGCGACCATGACGGTAGATGGGAGCTTCGACTTCGTCATGGAGAGGCTGGGGCTCGACCTCATACCCGACTGGAAGGTGCTGACCCTGGACGTGGGGAGCCCCTACGACTACGACGCCCAGTCTCTCGCGGTCGTGGCCGGCTACCTGCCGCAGCCCTCCTCGGCGGGATTCAACCGGACGGTCGCCAGACTGGTCGTCGGGCTGGCGGAGCGCGCCCGGGGCGGAACGCTGGTGCTCTTCACGGCACGGTCGGCGCTGGACGCGGTCTTCAAGGCAGTGGTGGACCCGCTGACGGCCAGAGGGAAGCTCGTCCTCGCGCAGGGGCACGGGGGCGCGGCCTCGGCACTCCTTGAGCAGTTCGCTCGCGAGGTCGATTCGGTCCTGCTCGCAACGAGCAGCTTCTGGGAGGGCGTAGACGTTCCCGGGCGTTCGCTCGAGCAGCTGGTCATCGTCAAGCTGCCGTTCCCGGTGCCGCGTGACCCGGTCGTCGAGGCGCACTGCGAGCGCTACGAGGCGGACGGTGAGAACTCGTTCGCGCGCTACATGATACCCAAGACGGCCGTGCGACTGAGGCAGGGGTTCGGCCGGCTGATACGCTCGACAACGGACTCAGGCGCTGTTATCTTTCTGGACAGCAGACTGTCGACGCGGGCCTACGGCGACAGGCTCCTTGAACAGCTGCCGACGCGTACCGTCATCGTGGATTCAGAGGAGAGCCTGATGACCGTCCTGGCCGGCATCCACGCCGGGCAGCAGACGGTCTAGAGTGGCGGCTTCGCCCCTGTGGCCGCCGCCCGACCGGTTCTTCCGGAGGTAGCACGCATGGAAAAGAAACGGGCTGGACCGCGTGAGGTGAGGGCGCCCCGCGGCAGCACACTCTCGTGCAAGGGGTGGCTGCAGGAGGCGGCGCTCAGGATGATCTCGAACAACCTCGACCCCGAGGTCGCCGAGATACCGGACGAACTCGTGGTCTACGGCGGCACGGGGAAGGCGGCGAGGAGCTGGGAAGCGTTCGACGCGATCGTCCGCTCGCTCAAGGAACTGGACTCGGACGAGACGCTGCTCGTACAGTCGGGGAAGCCCGTCGGCATCTTCCGGACCCACGCGGACGCTCCCCGGGTCCTGATCGCGAACTCGAACCTGGTCGGGGACTGGGCGACGTGGGACAAGTTCCGGGAGCTCGAGCGCAAGGGCCTCATCATGTACGGCCAGATGACCGCGGGGAGCTGGATCTACATCGGCACGCAGGGCATCCTGCAGGGGACCTACGAGACCCTCGCGGAACTCGCCCGCCAGCACTTCGGCGGCAGCCTCGCCGGCCGGCTGGTCCTGACGGGCGGCATGGGCGGCATGGGCGGGGCGCAGCCGCTGGCCGTGACGATGAACGGCGGCGTGTGCGTCTGTGTCGAGGTCGACCGCGAGAGGATACAGAAGCGGCTCGACACGGGGTACTGCGATCGGATGACCGAAGACCTTGATGAGGCACTCGCTCTGGCGGATGAGGCGAAGGTCGAAGGC
>DAOWER010000203.1 GCA_030638405.1 Candidatus Eiseniibacteriota bacterium
GACGAACGGCGGCGACGTGTCGACCATCTGGCCGATGAACGATGTCGACTACGACGGCTACGCCGATGTGATCGCGGGGTCCTTCGACCTGAAGGCCTACTGCGTGAGCGGCCGTACTGGCGCGGTCCTCTGGGAGTACACCGTGGGCAACCGCGTCTACTCCGTGCGCTCGATCGGGGACGTCAACTCCGACCAGGTCGGCGAGGCGCTCGTCGGGACCCAGTACTACGGCGGCATCGGAGGGAAGGTCTACTGCCTGGACGCCGACGGCGACGTGACCGGTGTGGCTCCCGTTGCGGAGCTCTCGTGCGGGATCGCCGGGGAGGCCGTTGTCCTATCGTGGGACTTCGACGAGGCGGCAGTGCTTGCGGGATTCAACGTCTACCGGATGATCGTAGAAGAGATCGAGTCGCCCGCCGCACTTCGCGAGCGACTGATGGAGCGGGGTACGTTCAGTGTCAGAGAGGCGCTCGCGGAGCGGGCGGGACTCGGCGCCGGGAGTGGCGGTAGAGAGCGCGGGTTCGTCAGGCTGAACGATGAGCTCGTTCAGGGGTGCTCCTACACCGACGCGAGTGCCGTCGACGGAACGCTCTACTCCTACATGGTGGGGGCGGTAACGGGCGACGGCAGTGAGGTGCTGACCGGTCCCGTCGAGGTGCTGGCGGACTTCCGAGTGGGGGAGCTGTGGCTCGCACATGCGACCCCGAACCCGTTCCGCGCCTCGGCATCACTCGAGTTCGCGGTCCCTGCCGGTAGCCGCGCTGAGTTAGGGGTATACACGCCCGGCGGTCGCCTGGTGAGAAAGCTCGCGGCCGGCGAGGGCAGAGGGACCGTCGTCTGGGACGGCCTGTCTGACGAAGGCGAGCCCGTGGCTCCGGGAGTCTACTTCGTCAGGTTGAAGGCCGCGGCGAAGAGCGCGAACAGAAAGGTCGTCCTGCTCCGATGAGACGGGGCGGTCGAGGGCGACCGCTCCAGGAGGCGCGGCCGCGCGCCGTAGCCGGCGGAATGCGGCGCGTCCGGAGTGGCGACCCTGACGCACCAGCAGAACATCGAAGCGGCCACCCGACGCTCACTGCGTCAGGTGGCCGCTCTGCTTCCTCCGCGTCTGCTTACTCTACCGGTAGAGCGACTTGATGGCGCCCCAGGTGATGTCGTCCCTGACCGGGCTGCCGCACAGGTCGCGTGGCGGCTGGGGCTCTATGCCGAGGCCGCCGTCCATCACGTAGCAGTAGTCGTGCTCCACCATACTACCGCACGTGACGAAGGTGTTGCCGTTGTAGGCATGCGGGTGTATCTGAACGTAATCCTGCCCGCCCATGTAGAAGACCGGGACGTAGCCCAGCGTTGCCGGGAACACGCTGATGCAGTCCTCAGCGACGACCACGATCCCGTTCTCGACTATCTGCACCGTGTATGTCGGGAAGGCAGGCACGAAGCTGCCCGTAATGACGGCGGCATTGAACATCAAGTCCACGTCGAAGGACACGGCGTAGACGTCTTCCCCCGTAAGATAGCCGAGCTCCGCCACGATGTAGGCATTGACCGTGGTGTACGGCGCGGGATAGACGGAGAAGACACCGTTCGGAGGGTCGAAGTCGACGTACATGTCGATCGCGATGGGGTTAGCGTACGCGCCCGCGGCGACCAGCAGCACAGCTACAACAATAGCGGTTCTCATACCGCCCCCCTTTCAATGCCTCTGGCGGGGCACTCGGTCGTGTGGCGAGCGTCGCTTTGCTGAGACGACACACCTAATCGACGAGCCCCCCAACTTCCCTTCGCAGAGCGATGATACCACATAAGGAGGCGCCGTTTCAATAGTGCCCTGCGGACGCTGCTCTCCGGGCGCATTGCCCGCACCTCCTTGACACGGTCGCGAATCGGGGGCTAGAATGCCGTGACTCGGCGCTCAATGCGGCACGGGCCGACCGGCGCCTCGCACGCTCCGGACAGTGCGGGGCGGTTTTGTGCGCTACCGTGCGAGTCCGGCGCATGGCGAGAGCTACCCGCGCCCCCCCCCCAGCCCGAGGACCGGATGGGCAACCTCAAGCACCTGCTCAAGCATTTCGCAAGGTACAAGTGGGCCGTCGTGGGCGGTGTCATCTGCCTGCTCTTCGTCGACGGGATGCAGCTCATCATCCCCAGGATCATCAAACGGGCCGTCGACGACCTCACCTACTCGGCCGCCGCACACACGAACCTCCTCTCGTACGGGCTTCGCATTGTCGCGCTTGCCGCGGGTATCGCGTTCCTCAGGTTCTTCTGGCGGTTCTTCATCATCGGGACGGCGCGCCACATCGAAGAGGACATCAGGAACGATCTTTACAGCCACCTTCAGAGGCTCTCCGCCAGCTACTTCGCCGTGAACAAGACGGGCGACCTGATGGCGCACGCGATCAATGACTTGAACGCCGTGCGGATGGCGTGCGGGTTCGGCGTCGTGGCGATGACGGACGCCATCGTCCTGGGGCTGGCGGCCATAGGATTCATGCTCGCGCTGAACGTGAGGCTGACTCTGCTGGCCCTCATCCCCATGCCGATCATCGCCTTGTTCACGCTGCGCGCCGGCAAAATGCTCCACAGCAGATTCGAGAAGGTGCAAGAGACGTTCTCCAGCCTGACCGAGCGCGTGCGCGAGAGCATGTCTGGGATCAGGGTGGTCAAGGCGTACTCGCAGGAGGAGCACGAACTCGCGAGCCTGGCCACGATCGGGAAGGAGTACGTCCGCGACAACATCCGGCTCGTCCGGGTGTGGGGAACGTTCTTCCCGTTCATCATGACTCTGTCGAGCATGAGCGTGGTCGTCATCATCTACTTCGGAGGCAAGCAGGTCATGCTGGGAGGCATCACGACCGGCGACCTGGTGGCGTTCACAAGCTACCTCGGGATCTTGACCTGGCCCATGATAGCGATGGGCTGGGTCGTCAACATGCTCCAGCGCGGCGCGGCTTCCATGGGCAGGATCAACAGGATCCTCGAGGTTGCGCCCGAGATAGCCGATCACGAGAACGCCGTCGAGCTTGCCGAGCCGCGGGGGGAGGTGGAGTTCCGCGGCGTGACCTTCTCGTATGGAGAGGGACTCGAGCCCGCGCTCGCCGACGTCAGCTTCACCGTGCCGCAGGGCCACACGCTCGGCGTCCTCGGCAGAACGGGCTCGGGGAAGAGCACAGTGTGCAACCTGCTCCTCCGTATCTATGAGGCCACGGAGGGCGAGGTCCTCGTCGACGGCAGCGACGTCACCGGACTGACGCTCTCTTCGCTCCGGGGTGCGATCGGGTATGTGCCGCAGGACACGTTCCTCTTCTCCGACACCATCAGGGAGAACATCAGGTTCGGCGCCTCGGACGCCGGGGACGAGCGCGTCACCGAGGCCGCGCGCATCGCGGGGATACTCGATGAGATCGAGAGCTTCTCCGACGGTCTGGACACGCTGGTCGGCGAGAGGGGCGTCACGCTCTCCGGCGGGCAGAAGCAGCGAGTGGCCATCGCGCGCGCCCTCCTGCACGCGCCCGCCATCGTGGTGCTTGACGACGCGCTGTCATCGGTGGACACGGCGACGGAGGAACGGATACAGCAGGAACTCAAGGGCGCGCTCGAGAACCGCACGAGCGTCATCGTGTCCCACCGCATCTCGTCCATCAAGCACGCGGACGAGATCATCGTCCTCGATGAGGGACGCATCGTCGAGCGGGGCACTCACGAGGAGCTGGCGGCGCAGAAGGGGCTCTACGCGAACATCTACGAGCGGCAGCTTCTGGAGGCCGCGATGGAAGATTCCGACAGCGCGGAGTAGAAGATCGACCGGCGGCAGCGGACGGAGTAGCGAATGAGCTACGACCACCACGACGAAGAAACCCTGGGCAAGCCCTACGACGCGCGGCTGGTGCGGCGGCTCATGGCGTACGTCAGGCCGTACGCAAGGCTCGTCATTCTGGCGGTGCTGATGCTCGTCGTCGTGACGTGCTTCGAGTTGGCGATCCCCTACCTCATGCGCACGGCCCTGGATGACCACATCGTGGCCACCTCGCGCCTCGTCACGGACGACGGCAGTGAGGTTGCGCGGGGCTTCATCGCCGAGCACGCGGACGACCTGGCGCCCGTCGACACGACACCCCCGTGGGACGGTTCTCCTGATGGCCAGGGCCGCCTCCCACGGCGCTACTTCATAAGCTCGAAAGCGCTCTCCGGATTCGGCCCTCGCGAAGTCGCGAGGGCGACCGAACTCGGGGTGGTGGGGGACGAGCGCTACTACCTGGCCGACAGGGAGTTCTTCGAGGGGCGCACCTTCGACCGGAGCGGCTTCCTCGAGGCGGGCTCGCAGGTAGGTATCCCAGTGGAGCGGCTCAGCGACTTCACGAGAGAGGACCTCCGCGAGCTCAGAGAGGGTGATATCCACGGTGTCGCGAAGATAGCTCTCGCCATCATCGCTCTTCTGGTTCTGACGTTCGGCTTCACGCTGCTTCAGATCAACATGATGGAGGTCACCTCTCAGCGGGTGATGTACGACATCCGCATGAAGGTGCTGCGGCACATCCAAAAGCTCTCGCTCTCGTTCTTCGACAAGAACCCGGTCGGGCGGCTCGTCACGCGCGCGACCAACGACATCGCCGTGCTGCACGAGATGTTCACGTCGATCGTCATCACGATCCTCCACGACATGTTCATTCTAATCGGTGTCATCATCGTGCTCCTCAGGCTCAACTGGCGGCTGGCCCTCGTCAGCTTCATCGTGCTTCCCATCACGGCGTG
The DNA here is from genome assembly GCA_030638405.1 of Candidatus Eiseniibacteriota bacterium. Lineage (GTDB taxonomy): Bacteria > Joyebacterota > Joyebacteria > Joyebacterales > Joyebacteraceae > JALGZG01. The sequence continues at coordinate 4,750 of DAOWER010000203.1, forward strand.
GATCACGGCAGTGTTCAGTGTCCGCATCCGTGACGCCTTCCGCGAGGTGCGCGTCAAGGTCGCGAAAATCAACGCGTCGCTCAATGAGAGCATCAGCGGCATGCGCGTGACACAGATCTTCCGGCGCGAGACCGAGAGCTTCCGTCGATTCGCAGGCATCAACCACGAGAATTTTCTCGCGGCAATGAAACAGCTCCGGGTCTTCGCGATGTTCATGCCGCTTATGGAGCTCGCCAGTTCGGTGGCGATAGGGCTCGTCATCTGGTACGGCGGCGGGAAGGTCGTCCAGGCGACGCTGTCGCTCGGAACGCTCGTCGCGTTCCTCTCATATGTGCAAATGTTCTTCCGGCCATTGCGGAACCTCGCGCAGCAGTACGGGACGATGCAGCAGGCGATGGCCTCGTCCGAGCGGATATTCATGCTGCTGGATGATGAGGACGTGGTCCCGGAGCCCGATGAACCCAGGCGTCCGGACGACGTCCGCGGACGAATCGCGTTCGAGAACGTGTGGTTCGGATACGTCGAGGATGAGTGGGTGCTGCGGGATGTCTCCTTCACGGTCGAGCCCGGTGAGACCGTCGCGATAGTGGGAGCGACGGGCGCGGGCAAGACCTCGATAATCAGCCTGCTGGAACGCTTCTACGACATACAGAAGGGGCGGGTCACGCTGGACGGGGTCGACATCAGGGACATGGAGAAGCCGTTCCTGCGTTCTCACCTCGGGCTCGTAATGCAGGACGTCTTCGTGTTCGCGGGCGACATCAAGGGGAACATCCGGCTAGGAAATGAGTCCGTCACCGATGAGGAGCTCAAGAGGGTCGCTGAGTACGTCAACGCGGACCGATTCATCGAGAAGCTGCCCGATGGCTACGACGAGGAGGTACACGAGCGGGGCGTGACGCTGTCGACCGGGCAGCGGCAGCTTCTGTCGTTCGCGCGGGCGCTCGCGTTCGATCCCCGCATCCTCATCCTGGACGAGGCCACGTCGAACATCGACACGGAGACCGAGCACCTGATCCAGGACGCCCTCGTGCGCCTGATGGAGGGCAGGACTTCCATCGTCATCGCGCACCGCCTCTCGACCATCCAGCACGCGGACAAGATTCTCGTGATGCACCGCGGCAAGATCCGCGAGGCGGGCAACCACCAGGAACTGCTCGCGAAGCGCGGGTACTACTACCGTCTCTATCAGTTGCAGTACGCGCAGTAGCGCGAGGTCCGCCCGAACCGCTGTGGCCGCACCACGGACGTGGCGTTCCGCACCCCAAGCGCACGATTCTCCACGACGAAGCCGCGAATTAGCTATACGGATCGCCATCTCTCCGCTAGAATCGTCTCTGTACCCGGATGTTCTTGGCCATCCGGTCCCCTTCCCGATCGACCGGGGGAGGGAGGTGCGCGCGGAACGAAGGCGCGCCGGCTCCCTGCCCGCGGATCTGCTCCGGGCGCCACTCCGCGGAGGTGGCAGTGGTCGGCAAGGCAAGTTCCCACTCTACGATCTTTAGCCACTTGAAAGAAC
>DAOWER010000083.1 GCA_030638405.1 Candidatus Eiseniibacteriota bacterium
CGTCGAGGCCGGTCGACTCGACTCTGTGAACCAACTCGTCGGTTCCGAAGGTGCCCTTCCCCGCTGCGCACCACACGTTGATGCCCCGCGTGTCCAGCACGAGGATGTACGCATCGGTGTCCTTGAGAGCCGATCTCAGAGCGTCGAAGCTCAGGGTGTAGTTCGCGGTCACGAAGACGGGAGAGTCCTCTCCGGGCACGCCGAGGGAGTAGAGGCCGGGATCGACGCGATGGCCGGCCCTGTCGACGCCCCAGCGGGCCAGCAGGTGATCGAGGCGGTTGGACGCTGTGATCTCCGATGTCGCCCGGAAGATCCCCGCGCTCGCCTCCGCAGCGCCTGCCTCGTCTCCGCACGCCGCGCAGGAGTTCTGGTTGTCTCTCGTTGTGCAGCAACCGTCGCTCATCGCGTCAACTCCGCTCACGGCCTCTCGGTCACCACGGCAACTGCCGTACTGGACATCGCGAGGCCCTCTCCCTCGGGGCCGGTGCCTTCGGTGGTCGTGGCCTTGACCGAGACCGCCTCCACCTCCAGACCGAGAACGCCGGCGAGCGAACGCCTCATCTCGGGCACGTGTGGCGCGAGCTTCGGCGCCTCTGCCACGACGGTCACGTCGACGTTGACGACCCGGCATCGCTTCTCGCGTACGATCTCCACTACCTTCTCAAGAAGCAGCAGGCTCGAGATATCCTTGTACTCGGGGTCGCCGGGCGGGAAATGGACGCCGATGTCGCCCTCTGCGACCGCGCCCAGGAGCGCGTCGCAGACTGCGTGCGTGGCGACGTCCGCGTCTGAGTGACCGTCGAGGCCCTTCTCGAACGGAATGGTCACGCCGCAGAGCACGAGGTCCCTGCCCTCGACCAGGCGGTGCGTGTCGCTTCCCGTTCCGGCGCGATATCCGGGGCCCAGACCCCGCCGGCAGTTGGCGACGACCGAGGCGAGCTGAAGGTCGACGGGCGTCGTTACCTTGAAGTTGCCGGGCTCGCCGGGGACGATGGCCACGAGCCTCCCGATGAGCTCGACCGCGCGGGCATCGTCGGTCACTTCGGCTCCCTTGAGCTCCCTGTAGGCCTGCTCGATGATCTCTCTCCTGAACCCTTGCGGGGTCTGAGCCAGGCCAAGCGTGCTTCTGTCGAGCGTCTCCGCTACCGCATCGTCGCGTACGCGCTTCACGGTGTCCGGCACGGAGATGACGGGCACCGCCGCACCGTGCTCACGCGCCGCAGCAATCACCCGTTCGGTGAGGTCGGGGGACGCGAACGGCCGTGCCGCGTCGTGTATCAGCACGACGTCGACGTCGTCCGAGAGGACCTCGAGCCCGCGAGCGACGGAATCCTGCCGCCTCTCGCCCCCGGTGACGGGGATGACGCGCGTGTCCCTGAAGATCAGGTCGGCAGAGGCGCCCGCGGCACGGAGTATCGTCTTCACCGTGCCGACGAAATCGGGAAGCGTGACTATTGCGACCTCGTCCGAGTGCGGAAGCACGCTCTCGAGCGCGAGGAAGAACATGGGGTCAGGTCCCAGAGGAAGGAACTGCTTGGGAAAAATGGCGCCGACGCGCTCCGACGAGCCGGCCGCGACGAGGATTGTGCCGACCCCGGCCACCGTCACGCCTCCTTCGTCTGCGCGGTTGCCTTCTCCGCGCGTCTGCTCTGCTGCGGCCCGAGCAGGACATCGATGGCCTCGCCGAGTGTACGGACCTCGACGAACTCGACGCCCCCAGGACGCTCTTCCTTCGGAAGCGTGTGTCGAGGGAGGACGATGCGCGTGTACCCCAGCCGCGATGCCTCCTGCGCCCTCTTGCCGGCCTGCGTCACGCGCCTGACCTCGCCGCCGAGCCCTATCTCGCCGAAGACCGCCGTGCGCTCGTCCACGGGCACGTCCCAGTAGCTCGACGCGACGGCCAGAGCGATACCGAGGTCCGCGGCCGGTTCCTCCACCTTGACGCCTCCCGCGACGCTGACGAAGATGTCGCGGTTGCCGAGACTCAGGCCCCCCCTGCGTTCGAGCACCGCCAGGATGAGCGGCAGCCTCCGCCTGTCCACGCCCGTGCTCGAGCGCTGCGGCACGGCATAGTTCGTGAGGCCCGTCAGCGCCTGTATCTCCACCATGAGCGCCCGCGTGCCCTCGACCACGCCGATGACGACCGAGCCGGACGTGTTGGGAAGATCTCTGGAGACGAAAAGCCCGGAGGGGTCAGCGACCTCGACCAGACCGCCGGCGGTCATCTCGAAGACGCCTATCTCGTCCGTCGAGCCGTAGCGGTTCTTCACCGCGCGTAGGATGCGGTAGGGCATCCGCTTGTCGCCCTCGAAATAGAGCACCGTGTCGACCATGTGCTCGAGGATCCGGGGGCCCGCGATGGCGCCCTGCTTGGTCACGTGGCCGATGAGGAAGACGGGAACGCCCGTCTCCTTCGCGAAGCGAACGAGAGAGGCCGCCGACTCGCGAACCTGGGAGACGCTCCCGGGTGAGCCGTTGGCCTCCGCGTGGTAGATGGTCTGTATGGAATCCATGATGAGAACGCCCGGGGGTGAGGACGCCGCAACTTCCAGAACGTGCGACACGTCCGTCTCGGTGAGGACACTGATGAGCTCGGAGTCGATGCCGAGCCGCGAGGCTCTCAGCCGTATCTGCGAGCGCGACTCCTCGCCGCTGACGTAGAGCACAGTCTCGCCGCTCCGCGCGATGGCGTCACTGGCCTGAATCAGGAGCGTTGACTTGCCTATGCCGGGGTCGCCGCCGACCAGCACGACCACACCGGGCACTATGCCGCCGCCGAGAGTCCGGTCAAACTCGGGGATGCCGGTCGGCATGCGCTCCGACGCGTCCGCCGTGATCTCGGGCAGCGCGACGGGGACCTCACGCGCCGCCAGCGCCGATCTACCCAGGGGACGATTCGTCTGCACCTTCTGCTCGACGAACGTGTTCCACTCGCCGCAGCCCGGGCACCTCCCCAGCCACTTCGGCGACTCGTGGCCGCAGCCACTGCAGAAGAACACGCTCTTCTTCTTTCCCCCCATCCTCCCCTCCTCCGGTGACAGAACGGTCGAAGCGTGCGTCCACGGCTAGAACAGCGAGACCTTGATGAAGCTCTCCGGGTTCGCGCGAATCTCGGCGACGAGATCCTTCACTTCTTTGATGGCGGCCAGGAACTCGTCGTGCGCCTCGTCCTCGTTGATCAGCTTACCCAGTGTCCCCTCCCCGCCCTCGACTCGCCGCACTATTGAGTCAAGGGACGCGGAGATGGTCTTGAGCTCGTAGGTGACTTCCGCGAACCCGACGACGGCGTCCTCCATAGCGTCTATGGCCTCGCCGGCCGGCTCCCGTTTCTCGCTGACGAACGCTCTGAGCTCGGTCGTCATCACCCGGAGGTCGGCCGTCGCCTTCATGAGATCGAACGAGGCGGCGTTCGCGTTGACGAGCGCCTCCTTGACGAGGTCCTTCCCCTCCTGGTCGGTGAGAATCTCGTCCGCCGACCTCAGCACGGCGCGGATGCCGGTGAGGGCCTCGGCCATCTCGTGCACGACGTCGCCCAGCCCTTTCTCGTACGTGCCCTGGACGACGGTGTCCGGCTCGATGTAGACATCGCTCCCGCCCGGTCGGATCGATATGACCTTGGCCCCGATGAGACCGTAGCTGGCCACAGAGATGCGGGAGTCGACGGGGATCTTGATGTAGTTGTCCACCTCGACCTTGGCCACTACCTTCCCGAAGGGTGCGAGCTGAAGAGAGAGGATCTCCCCGGCATCCAGACCCGCGACCGTCACTTTGTCCCCTGCGACAAGCCCCGCAACCTCGGTGAACATGATGCTGAACGAATACCTGCTCTCACCGAAGGTGAAGCCGCCCAGCCACAGAATGCCGACGACCAGCAGCACTCCCGCGAGCGTCAGGGTGACTCCTACCCTCACCACGTTCGCGTGTTCGGTCATTGCGTTCCCCCTTGGATTCCCGTGTGGTCCTGCGGCCGGAGGAGCGACACATGGTTCGCGGCGCCCCGTTGGCGGTCGCCCCTCTTACTCGAACACCTCCGGGTCTATCGGACCGGCGCCCCCTTTCGATCCGAGCGCCGGCGCGTGACCGCGAGCGATGAAGGTTCTCACTGCCTCGTTGTCGCTGTGTCTCAGATCGTCCATCGTTCCGACGAGCTCGATCCTGCCGTTGTGCATCAGGGCGATCTTATCGCCCGTGAACTTGGCGCTGTGCAGGTCGTGCGTGACGACGATCGACGTAGCATTGACCTTGCGTTGAAGCGTCCTGATGAGTTCGTTGATCTGCTCGGCCATGATGGGGTCCAGCCCGGTGGTGGGCTCGTCGTAGAGGATGATGTCCGGGTCGAGCGCGATGGCGCGCGCAAGAGCCACGCGCTTCTTCATGCCGCCCGATATCTCAGACGGTCGCAGGTGCGACACCCCTGCCAGCCCGACCATGCGGAGCTTGGTCTCGGTGAGGTCCGCGAGCTCGTCGCCCTTCATGCCCCGGTGCTCCTTGAGCGGCAGCCCGACGTTCTCCCCGACCGTCATCGAGTCGAAGAGCGCGGCGCCCTGGAAGACCATGCCGAAACGCATCCTGAGGTCTTTGAGCTCGTGCGCGTCCAGCTTCGTGAGTTCGCGACCCTCCACGACGATCGAGCCGCGGTCCGGCTTCATGAGGCCGATCACATGCTTGAGAAGCACGCTCTTGCCGCACCCCGACGGCCCCAGAACGACCAGCGTCTCGCCGTCGAGGACGAAGAGGTTCACGCCGCGCAGGACCTCCTGGTCTCCGAACGACTTCCAGAGGTCCCGAACCTCGATGACGGGCTCCGCGGCCGTGTCTCTGTCGGGTCTCTCGGTCGCGCCTCTGTCGGGTCTCTCGGTCATCCATCGCTCCAAGGGACAGCCGCCCGGTTACTCACCAAAGATAATCCGGAACAGCAGAACGGCCAGAACGTAGTCGCCCACCAGTATCAACACGCAGCTTGTGACGACGGCCCTCGTTGCCGCCGCGCCCACGCCCACGGCCCCGCCCAGGGTCCGAAGGCCGGCTGAGCAGCCCATCAGCGAGATGATGCCGCCGAAGACGAACGCCTTCATGAGTCCGCCCAGGATATCCCGCGGGACGAAGAACATTTTCATCCCCTCGATGAACACCTTCGGCGAGATGTCGAGCGAGGCGTTGGCGACGAAGAACCCGCCGCCGATGGCCAGTATGTCCGCGAACACGGTGAGCACGGGCAGCATCACGAGGGCAGCGACGATGCGCGGCATCGTCAGATACCTGATCGGGTCGATGGCCATCGCGTCCATGGCGTCGATCTGCTCGGTGACGCGCATGGTGCCGAGCTCGGCCGCGATGGATGCGCTGACGCGCCCGCCGACGACGAGAGCCGTCAGCACGGGTCCAAGCTCGATGACCACCGACTTGTAGATGGCCGTGCCGAGATAGATTTTCGGAACGAATTCCTTCAGCTGGTAGGCAGCCTGGACGGCCGTCACCGCGCCGGTGAAGACCGAGGTGATGATGACGAGCGGCAGCGACTCGACACCGATGCGCCGTGCCTGCTCGATCACCAGCGGCGCGGACCGACCGAGCTTTCGCAGGGACAGCAGGGAACGCCAGAGAAGGATGCCCGCGAAACCCACCTCGGTCACGACGTCGATGGCTACGCGGCCGATGGTGCCGAACAGGCCGGCCCCCACATGAGCGATCGCGAGCCCGGGGGTGAAACTAGAGTTCCTCAAAGGTCTCCTCGGGCCTCCTGCTGAGGTTGTCGAACCGCGTGCACTCGGACTGGAACGCCAGGTGCACGGTTCCCGTCGGACCGTTTCTCTGCTTGCCGACGATGACCTCGGCGCGGCCGATGTTCTCGGGCGTGCGCTCGTACTGCTCGGCCCTGTAGATGAACATC
>DAOWER010000160.1 GCA_030638405.1 Candidatus Eiseniibacteriota bacterium
CACGGCGGGTAGCACTCGTCCGGCACGCCGTCGCCGTTGGCATCAACGGGGAACTCGACGTAGACGTCGAGGTCAGTGATGGCATTCCATTCCGTCGAGGCGTTGGACTCGACACCGGTGCTGGAGGTCGGAAGCGCGTCGTACGCGCCCGAGCCGTCGCCGCCGACGACCGCGCAGATGATCCTGAGCGTCGTGCCGGGGGGTACCGCCGCCCGGCCGAGCCCGAAGATCCCGTTCCAGTCGATCCCGAACTCGATGTGCTTGAAGCCAGGGTTGATCTGAACGTAGCTCTCGTCGATGACGACGGTACTGGTGGGGTCACTGCAGTCGCGGACGCCGTGGTTTCCTGGCTCGAAGTTCCACATGCCCATCATCACATCGGCGCCGATGGTGCCGAACTCGATCTGGCGCTGGAAGTAGTCCGCGGCCGTCATCTCCGTGGCGCCCGTGAGTTCGCCCGTTGCGTCTTCCACCTGCGCGTCCGTGTCGATGTAGACCAGATACCCGTTCCCGTAGCCGCTCGGCCCGTTTACGGTCTTCACACCCACGTAGAGGCTGTCCGCGTCCCACGTCACATACAGGTCGACCAGGTCGCCGTCGCTCGGACCCCATCGGTTGTCGTTGTCGGGGTCCCGCCACGCCAGTTCGTCCGTCTCCCAATCGCCCTCCAGTGTGCTCACGCGCCCGTCGATCGTAGGTGTGTTGTAGCTGTTCGACAGGGCTGATGCGGCCACCAGCAGCAGCAGAACGGTGACGGCGGCAACCAGGTGCCTTCGCATGTCGATTTCCTTGGGAATGGTGTTCAGTGCGATGTCTCGAGACCCCGCTCCGGCGCCCCGGGCGAACGCGTCGTACGGTATGTTGCTTGGGTACAGGAATCCACGGCGTTTCCAACGTGGCCGTGACATGCACAAGAGGTTATCAGAGCATGAGGGACCGGTCAAGCCGACGCGGTTCTGCTGACGGGGTTCGTGGCGCCGCCGGGGCTCCCCACGGCTTCCAGGACGCGGCGCGCGATCTCGGGCACCAGGTCGCCGGCCATCCCGAGTAGAGTGGCGTCGACGAGGGCCGATATGGCCGTGTACGCGGTGTTTACCTCGACAACGAAGGCGCCGTTGTGCTTGGCGACCAGCGGCAGTGACGCCGCCGGATGGACGACGGCCGACGTGCCGATGACGAGCATGGCGTCGCAGCGGGACGCTATCTGGTGGGAGTGCTCGTAGGCGTCCATCGGAAGGGGCTCACCGTACCACACGACGTCCGGGCGGAGGAGCGCCCCGCACGTCGGGCAGTGCGGCGGAACGTCAGGCAGCGGGCTCTCGAGCAGATCGCACACGGTCTGCTCGGCCGTGCAGCGTGCCCTCCAGATGCTGCCGTGTAACTCGATCGGGGCCGAGCTGCCGGCCCTGTCGTGAAGTCCATCGGTGTTCTGGGTGATGAGAGAGAAGTGAGGGTAGCCCTTTTCCAGCTCGGCGATGGCCGTGTGGGCCGGATTGGGCTCGGTGTCGGAGACGAGCTGACGCCTGTAATCGTACCAGCTCCAGACGAGCCCGGGGTCACCCTCGAACGCCCTCCAGGTCGCTAGTTCCTCGGCCCGGTACTGCTTCCACAACCCTTCCTCGCCCCTGAACGTCGGGACGCCGCTCTCCTGAGATACTCCCGCGCCGGTGAGAACGGCCAGATCCGTGGCCTTGCTCAGCCGCTCCACCAACCTCTTCGTAACGCCACTGGCGGGTTCCATTGCTTCCCCCCTTCCAGGGCAATCCGACTCTCAGCTCGAGTCCGGTGCTTCAGGCTCCTCGCCTGTCCCGCGGGCAATCTCCGCCTCTCGGGCCGCTCCCCGGGCCGCGGCCGCTTCCGCCCTGCCCCTGATAGTTCCCCTGCCTCCCTGTCCCAGGTTCATCTTCCAGTAGACAGAGCCGAAGCTCGTGCAGTTCATGCAGCGAATGCAGTCCACGCTGCCTATCTCCTCGGGCACCTTGAGTCCCATGGGGCAGTCCGTCGAACAGTACATGCACGAGGCGCAGTTCTTGAAGTCGGAGCCCATGGCGAAGGAGATGGCGCAATCGTCGAGATGGGTGTCCATCTGGAGCAGGCTGAACTTGTTCGACAGGCCAAGAAGGGCCCCCAGGGGACAGATGAAGCGGCAGAACGGACGCCTCATCATGCCCATCAAGAGCACCAGCGCGGCCAGGACGATTACCTTGAGCCCGAACACCCAGGTGAGGAAGCTCATGCCCTCCGCGCCGTCGGACCCGCGCGCCTTCCAGAGGAGCCAGGGAAGGCCACCCTCAAGCGTGCCTGCGGGACAGATCTTGCAGAACCAGGGCTCGTAGGTCCACCAGGCGATGATACCGCACACGACGATGAGCACGACGTACTTCATGTGCCTCAGCCAGTTCGGCGCGGAGAACTTCGGCAGCTTGAGCTTGTAGACGATCTCCTGGAACCAGCCGAACGGGCAGAACCACCCACACGGGAACCGCCCGACGAAGACCCCGACAACGCCCAGAATACCCAGTACGTAGAACGGGAACTGCCGGATGATGACGAAGTGCTGAAGCGCCCCTATGGGGCACGAGCCCCACGCGAGGGGACAGGCGTAGCAGTTGAGCACAGGGACGCAGACGCCCTTGAGCGTACCCTGGTAGAAGCCCGCCGACTGGATGGAAGCGAAGTAGGAGTTGGTGAAGAGAAGCGCGATGGACTGGACGATCCGTCGTTTCAAGTAGGTCTCCCGTCCCGGGTCCCGAGCTCCGCCTCTCGCATCTGCCGCCCGCTGCCGGCGCGGGCGACGTCAGTAGAACGGGTCAGCCGACGCCGATGCAGGACAGACAGATCATGGCGCCGTTCGACAGAGTCTCCCAGAAGTGCTCGGTCACGAGCCCGACAATGAGAAACGCCTCGAACGTCACGAGACCGACGACGAAGAACGTCGCCGTTCGCGCGGGGCTTGGCTTGACCAGGAAGTCGACGGCTCTACCCATGACATGCACCTGTCCGCAGCCCCCGTGAGGGGCGCCGCGGCGCGGGTTTCGAGTGCTCCTGCGTGTGTCTGGATTCTAGCGGCCAGGCGGCGCCATCGTCAAGCGTAAACGCCTGAGTTCTCAACGGTTTAGGCTCGGGCAGCGAACGCATCTGATGCCCCGTACGGCCGCCACCGGCGCGCGGTCCGCGGGCGCGGCGACCAGCCGTCCCAGGGCGCGCGACCGAGCCTCTACATGATTCCCCTGATGCGCGCCTTCAGAACCGCGTGTGCGGCCGCCAGACGCGCCACCGGAACGCGGTAGGGGGAGCAGCTGACGTAGTCGAGTCCGGCGCTGTGGAAGAAGTATATCGACTCCGGGTCACCGCCGTGCTCGCCACAGATTCCCATGACGATGTCGGGATTGACCAGTTGCCCCTTGCCAACGGCCATCTTTATCAGAGTCCCTACGCCGCGCCTGTCGAGCGACTGGAAGGGGTCCTTCCGAAGAATGCCCCTCTTGAGATAGTCCTTGATGAACGAAGCCGCGTCGTCCCGGCTGAAACCGTAGGCCATCTGGGTCAGGTCGTTCGTCCCGAACGAGAAGAAGTCTGCGTGCTCGGCGATCTCGTTCGCGACTATGGCAGCGCGCGGTATCTCTATCATGGTGCCGATGTGGATCGGGACCGCGTCGGTGTCCCCACCGAGTACGTCGAGCGCCACCTTCTCGACGAGCTCGCGCAGAACGGAGAGTTCCTTGGGCTCGCCCACGAGCGGTATCATGACCTCGGGCCGTGCGGCGACTCCCCTGTCGGCCAGCTTCTTCGCGGCCTCGAAAATAGCTCGCGCCTGCGTCTCGTAGACCTCAGGGTACGTGATGCCCAGCCTGCAGCCCCGGTGTCCCAGCATCGGGTTAGCCTCACGGAGCCCCGCGGCCCTTTCCTTCATCTCCTCGGGGTTCTTGCCGAGTTCCGCGGCCAGCTCCTCGAACTCCGCGTCCGTGGACGGGAGGAACTCATGGAGCGGCGGGTCAAGCAGCCTGATGGTAACCGGGCGTCCCTTCATCGCCTCGAGGATGCCCTCGAAGTCGTCGCGCTGGAACGGAAGGAGCTTCTCGAGCGCTTCGCGGCGCTCGCTCTCGTCGGCCGCCATGATCATCGCCCGGATGTACTTGATCCGTCCCTCTCCGAAGAACATGTGCTCGGTCCGGCAGAGGCCGATGCCCTCGGCGCCGAAGTGCCTGGCCTTCACCGCGTCCTCGGGTGTGTCGGCGTTCGTGCGGACGCCGAGCTGCCGGAACTCGTCGGCCCACGCCATGAGCGTCGCGAAGTCGCCGGACAGCTCCGGGTCAACCGTCGGCACCTGGCCCAGGATGACCCCTCCCGACGAGCCGTCGATCGTCAGCCAGTCGCCCTCCTTGATCGTTGTCCCGTTCACACTGAACGTCCGGGACGCGTAGTCGATTTTGATGTCCTCAACGCCGGCTACGCAGCTCTTGCCCATGCCACGCGCGACGACCGCCGCGTGTGAGGTCATACCGCCTCGGGCGGTCAGGAAGCCCTGCGACGCGTTCATCCCGTCGATGTCCTCCGGCGACGTTTCCTCGCGGACGAGGATCGTGCGGTGCTTCTCTTTGTCTTGGTCCTCCGACCATTCCACGGCGTCCCCGGCGGTGAAGACGACTCTGCCGACCGCCGCGCCCGGCGACGCCGGCAGTCCCGTCGCCAGCAGTTCGCACTTCGCGCTCGGGTCAAGCTTCTGGTGGAGCTGCTGCTGGAGCTGATCCGGGTCTACCCGGAGGATGGCCGTCTTGCGGTCGATGAGTCCCTCCGCCTCCATCTCGACAGCAATGCGG
>DAOWER010000260.1 GCA_030638405.1 Candidatus Eiseniibacteriota bacterium
GCCGAGTTTACGCCGATGACCTCACCCTCGATGTTGACCAGGGGACCGCCGCTGTTTCCGAAGTTGATCGACGCGTCCGTCTGAATGAAGTCCTGGTAGAGCGGCGCGCCGCCGCGGATGTTCAGGTCCACCCTACCCTTGGCGCTGATGACGCCCACGGTGACCGTGCCATCGAGGTCGAGCGGGTTGCCGACCGCGATGGCCCAGTCGCCGACGCGGAGGGCATCCGAGTCACCCAATCGGAGTGACGGGAGGTCCTCTCCCTCTATCTTGATGACCGCGATGTCCGTGTTCGGATCCTGGCCGACGACGGTGGCCTTGAACTCACGCCCGTCGGTCAACGTAACCTCTACCTCGTTCGCGCCCATGACAACGTGGTTGTTCGTCATGATGTAGCCGGCGGCGTCGAAGATGAAGCCCGAGGCCGAACCCGGCACTTCGAATTCCCTGTAGTCCTGCTCGTCGCCGCCCCGACCCCTGTCCCCGAACATGTCACGGAACATCTCGCCGAAGGGGTCTGCAGAGCGACGAATGGTGCGCTTCGTGTCCACGCTGACGACCGCGGGAAGCACCTCCTCCGCGACCGCGGAGAACGGGCTTCTGCCCACGGCCGGCGACGCGTACGACCCCGCCACCTTGCCGGAAGGAGAATCGGAAGAAGACCCCTCCTGAGCGACCGAGACAGGCGCGAAGTTCGTGCTCGCCGTGATGACCACACCGAGAACCAGCCCGACTGCGATCAGAGTGATGCCACCTGCTATCCAACCCAAAGAACGGCCCATGGAACGACTACCTCCGAAATGTAGATGTCTTGACACTGAAACCATCCATGCAACCGATTAGACAGTCAGTTTCGGCTGGTGGTTGAAGGAGGACGGCCGCCATCTACTCCGTTGAAGCGCCCGCATCGCGCTCGGCCTTCGCCTGCTCTATCTCCTTCTCCCACTTGGAGATGTCCCGCCGGGAGACGCGAATCTTCTCGACGGCCTCGGCAAGAGATTCGTCGCCAGGAATCGCCGCCTGTTCACTACTTTCGAACATCTCGAACACGCGGCCGCCCATGTCACCCATGAGGCGCGCGATCTGGCGGTTCAGTTTGAGGATCTCGACCTTGGCACGGCCGATCTGTGACATTTCCTCGGCCTTATCAGAAGCGTAGACGTAGCCATCGACAATCGCATTCTTCACATCGTCCCAAAGCGGCGCCATTGCTTCATCCCTCCCTGCTTGTTGCGGTCGCGCTCCGTTGAGCTTGCCCGCGCCGGCCTCTGCGGCTATACTGACCGCAGAAAAAACCGTGGATTGCGACTGGCCGGGTCACCTAGTCGAAAACCCCAAGGTCCCCGCTCCGTCGAACCCACGTAGTTGGATGCAACTATACGGATAACGTTGCCCCCGGTCAAGCGGTTTTGGAAGCCCGCCATCCGGGGGGTTCGTGGCCTCTTTACTTGACGCGTTGCGCGATAGCTGTGCGCTCGCGCAGCGGGTGCAACAGTACCTGGGAATTCGCTCGCCATGACTGCAAGTCCCGGACCACAAGGGTCATCTGTGACAGGGCCCGCTCACTCGACGAAACCCGTCTATTTCGTGGCCGACGCCCACCTGGGCGCAGAGGCGACGGCAATCGAGGAGGCCAAGGAACGGGACCTCCTGGAGTTCCTCACCCACCTCGCGGGCCGCGCGTCTCTTCTCTATCTCGTGGGCGACGTTTTCGACTTCTGGTTCGAGTACCCGAGAGTCCGGCCTACTGCCCATTCGGCGGTCCTCGGCACGCTGTCAGAGCTCGTCGGCTCCGGCACCGCCGTGCGCTTTCTGGGCGGGAACCACGATTACTGGGCCGGGAGCCGGTTCGAGGAGATGACCGGCGCGACAGTGCATCGGACGCCCATCTCCGATACACACTTCGGCAAGCGCGTGTTCGTCGCCCACGGCGACGGCCTCCCGCCTGGCGACCTGCGCTACAAGGTGCTGAGGACCATCATCCGCAGCAGGCCCGCCATCGCCGGGTTCCGTTTGATCCCTCCCGCCACCGGAGCATCCATCGCCCGCTGGGCATCGAGCCTGAGCGAGATCACCGAGGAGCGCATCCGCGCCGCCACTCCCGCGATGAAGGGCTTCCTCGAGAGCAAGCTCGCGGAAGGCTACGACGTGGCCGTGGTCGGTCACATCCACAGACAGATGGTGTGGAAGTCTGGCGGTGGAACCGCAGTGGTGGTCGGAGACTGGATGAAACACCGCTCCGTCGTCGAGCTTACGGAAGATCGTCTGAGGTTGCTGAGTTGGGCCGAAGGCTCGCTGCGTGAGGAGTCGCCCGACCCTACAGCGTGACGCCCAGCGACACCCTGTGGGTGTCACCCAGCTCCGAGTAGAACGGCACGATGGCGTAGTCGAGCCGGAAATTCTGCACCTTCACGCCCAGTCCCAGCGACACGTTGTGGTTCTCCCAGCCCGTGCGGTAGCCGAACCTGAGCGCTATCATCTCCGCGTACTCGTACTCCATACCGAAGTGGATCTTGGTGCTGCCGTCAGTGGGCATTACCGCGTCGGACGCGATGACGAGGTTGCCGTGCAGGGCATCCACCGGCACGTCGAGCGCCGCACCGACCTTGAACATCACGGGCAGGTCGAACTTCTCCTCGATGAACTTCATCTGTCGGCCGAGGTTCAGGAGCGCGACCGCCGCCGTAAGCCCGTCGAACCCGGGAACGCGATAGCGCCCGCCGAGGTCGACTGCCACGCCCTTGGCAGTCTTGTCGTCGATCTTCTCGTGCAGGTACTTGAGCGAGCCTCCCACGTCCAGTTGGTCGGTAAGGCGCCTCGCATAGCTTCCGGTGAACGCGAAGTCGAACACGCCGAAGGTGCCGGTCGGCTCGGCTGTCGGCCCGTCACGCCGCTCGAGGTCGTTCATGTAGAGCCCGACGATGCCGGCGCCGATGGCGTAGTCCCCGTACGACTGAACGCCGCCTACATACTCGTAGCGGATGTCTTGGAACCACTCGCTGTGCATCAGCGTGATGTCGATGTTCTTGACGTCGATGATGCCCGCCGGGTTCCAGTAGACGGAAGACGCGTCGCCGTCGACGGCCGTGTAGGCGTCGCCCAGCCCGATGGCCCTGGCCCCCACTCCCAGCTTGAGAAACGCGAGACCGGCGGAGCCCTCCTCGGCCGACGCCACGGTCGGCAGGACGAGGCAGATGACACCCAGAATGACCAGTATCGAGCGCTTCATCGGGGACCTCCTGATTGATCTCTCGGTCTGTGGTGTTCCGTCGGTCGGCGTCCGGCGCCGCAGCGGCGTAACAAACAAGCCTGGACGCACTTCGCGGCTGCGAAGAGGACCTCGCCGCTTCTGCGCCCAAGCAATCAGACGTAGTGAACCTGAGTTTACTCAACGCCCCAGGAGGGTGCAAGGCAGTTCTGCCGAGGGTGGTCCTTCACGCCGCGGGCGTTCCACGAACCGGCGAGCACGGCCGTCCCGCGGTCCGCGAGCTGGAGGGTCGTTGAGTTTCTTCGGCAGGTGCCGGGTAGGGAAGTCCCGCCCCTATTCGGGTCAACCCCACCCAGCCCTGACCCCGTCTCGTACAAGACGCAAGCGCTCAGACCCTATGTAGTAACAACCACCGTGCCAGACTGAGGAGGCGCCGTGGGCCGCGCTTGTAACCGCACGCGACGCATGTGGTTGGACCCGTGGGAAGGATGAGACGAGCGGCAAGAGACCCGCCGAGGCGCCCCGCCCCGTCAACTCCGTGGACAGATGGCGGGCCCCCGCGAGGTCCAGCGGGACCCAGATGGCGGGGCCGCGCGGGGCCTCATCCACGGGTAGCTCAAGCTTGATTGGCAACGTCAGCTATGCGATAATTCTGTGAGGGTCGAGTGGCCCCCTGAACAGCGTATCCTCGTGCCACACGGCTCGTGTTTCGCTGCGCCCCTCTGCCGCTTCCCCGGAGGAATCCATGAGGACCATATTCTCCTTGCTCTGCGTGGTCTCCTGCGCCGCGGTCTTCGTCGGCGGGTGCTCTACACCGGGCCCCGGCCCTGAACTCCCCCCACCTCCCGAGTTCCGTGACCGCACGTCTCCCGAGAACGTGA